>JBGSVX010000287.1:0-5293 GCA_041752795.1 Terrimicrobiaceae bacterium | reverse complement strand
ATGCTCTTTCTGGTTTGTTGTTTTGATCTTAGCAATCGCAAACAAACCTTGATTCTATGGGCATTTCGAGTTTTTTTTTACAATTTTCTCCTCACATCGCGCTTATTTTAGGACTAGGGGTCAGTGTGCATATTAATTCACTTGCAAACAGATCACGTTCATCCTGAGAAAATCCAAATTTTTCCAAAGATAAGGGGATCTTCTGAATGAGCGACAATCGAAGGCGATCCACAAACTCCTCGCGGCCGGTCCCGGTGGATTCGACGGGGGAATCAATGTCCGTAAATATCTGGTAATCACCAAATCCTCCAAAGCCACCGCCACCCGCAATGATGTCAGGCTTTGAGGAACAGCCGAAGGGGTCCCGAATGGCGCCAAGATCAATGCCGTTCGGGGATTGGCAGCGGATTGGGCGGTCAGGACCGGGTATGAGAAATGCGCTGATCCAACCTGCGCAATATGTTCTATTAGAATGACAGGCGATTTTCTGGATGAACTAATTCCCTAATGGCATTGGTCTTAACCCCCACCAAGGACAGGTTGGTGGGTTCTCGTTCCGGGGAAATGGCTGGGAGCTTCCCCAAAAATGACACGTTACTCTGTGGTCAATTTGCGGTTCAACACCGCATCCAAAACACTTGGCAGTGGAACATTTTCCGAGGGCGCTTTTTCTTCGAGTCCCGGAGGTTTCGTGCTGTGGAATTCCAGCAGTTCGACGTGGCCGTCATAATGCTCGACCATGGCCGTGCAACTCTCGACCCAATCCCCCGTGTTGTAATAGGTCACCCCATGGATTTCGCGCACGGCTGCGGTGTGAATGTGGCCGCATAACACAGCGTCCACATCAAAGTCCCGCGCATATCGCACGACCGCCTCTTCGAAATGTCCGATGAAACTCACCACGTTTTTGACTTCGGCTTTCACATAGGCACTCAGAGACCAGTAATCTTTGCCAAAGAGCCGCCGCAGGAGATTCACCGCCCCATTGCACCGCATCAAAAATCCATAACCAAGGTCGCCAAGGTGCGCGAGCCATCCCATGTTTTGTACGACCGCGTCGAGTTCATGACCATGCATCACCAACATGCGTCGCCCGTCGGCACACAGGTGAATTGCGTTCTTCTGAAGCGAAATGCCACCATAGATCCCATGAAACCGGACCAAAAACTCATCATGATTCCCGGTCACATAAATCAACTCCGTGCCCTTGCGCGCTTTGCGGAGAAGCTTTTGGATCACATCATTATGTTCCTGAGGCCAATAAATCCCCCGACGCAAAGCCCAGATATCAATGAGGTCTCCGACGAGGTAGAGGGTTTCAAATTCATTGTCCCGGAGAAACTCCAGCAAAGCAGCGGCCTGACTGCCTCGTGTGCCAAGGTGAACATCGGAAATCCAGCCGGTGCGATAGGAATTCATGGAAATTTGAGATTTTCCCAAGTTATTCACAACTTATGCACCCTGCTGGAAGCCGGGAATTGTGACAATTTCGTGATATTTCTGTGTTATCGCCCGGCTTCGCAGCCGCTCAGTATTTCAAAATGCGGTCCAAAAATCGACCGGCCTCCGGCGTCTGAGGCGAGGAAAAAAATGCGGGGGTCGGCTGGCATTCCAAGACGCGACCGCCGCTCACAAAGGCGACCACATCGGAGGTTTCCCGCGCAAAACCCATTTCATGCGTCACCAAAATGAGCGGTTGCTTGGAATCCCGGAGCCCGGCAATCACCTCAAGAACTTCTGCGGTCATTTCAGGATCGAGCGCCGCCGTGGGTTCGTCCATGAACAGAAGTTCAGGATCAGCGGCCAAGGACCTCGCAATGGCGACTCTCTGACGCTGCCCGCCGCTCAGTTCCGAGGGTTTTTTGAGTCTGTGGTCCGAGAGGCGGAATCTCTCCAGGGCATCCATGGCCCGTTGCCGTGCGTCGGGGAGTTTGTGAACTTCCCGCAGCGGCAACTCCACATTTTCCAGTGCAGTGAGATGTGGGAACAAATTGTAATTTTGAAAGACGATCCCGCTGCGAAGCCGGTGTTGTTGCATCTGGCGTTCTTCAAAAATCATGGGAACCCCGGAGACGACAATGGTTCCCGAATCGGGGATTTCGAGTCCAGCAAGAATTCTCAACAAGGTGGACTTGCCGCCCCCAGAGGGACCAATCAACGCAAGGGTGTGCGCAAAGCTGGCATCCAAGGAGAGCCGGTCCAACGCAGTATGGACCCCGTACGTTTTGCGAATTCCTTCACAGTGAATTTCCATGGATAATAAAATGTCGAAAGTGGCCGAGGCGCAAACTGACACCAAATCCCCCGGACTTCAACGTCCCTGTTTTGCGCAGGGATAAGTCATGGCAAAAACCCGGACTGCCATTACATTTCCCGGATGGAAAACACAGTTTGGAAGATTCGGTCGGCGGATGAACGCGGGCAGGCAGATCACGGATGGTTAAAATCCCATCATACCTTTTCTTTTGGGGAATATTATGACCCGGCCCACAGCGGATTTCGGAGCCTGCGTGTGATTAATGATGACCGGGTGGCCCCTGGAAATGGATTCGGCACGCATCCCCACCGTGACATGGAAATTTTCAGTTATGTGTTGGAGGGCGCCATTGAACACAAGGACAGCATGGGAAATGGCCGTGTTTTGCGTCCGGGTCAGATCCAACTCATGAGTGCAGGCAACGGGGTTCATCACAGCGAGTTCAATCCCAGCAAATCAGAGCCCCTGCATTTTTTGCAGATTTGGATTCAGCCCGGAGAGCGGGGACTTGCCCCCAGTTACACCGAATGGCATCCGCAAGCCGAAAGATCCCCCATGGTTCTTGTGATTTCATCAGACGGACGGGATGGCTCGGCCACCATCCATCAGGACGCGGATATCTACCTCCTCCGCCTTGAAGCCGGGGAATCGGTCACTCACGAAATCCGTCCCGGTCGCGGCACATGGCTTCAAATTGCCCAAGGGTCCCTCACACTCAATGGAATTCCCCTCGCCACCGGAGATGGAGCCTGCTCTGAATCCGAGGGCTCGGTCACCATCACTGCCACGGAATCCACCGAGGCCCTTCTGTTTGATTTGAAGTGAGGCAAGCGGAGCGGCCACTGTTTTGTAGGCTGGTCATTATCTCCCACTCTCGCTAGAAGGGTGCCCTTCCATTCCCAAGCCCATGCCCTACCGGATTTGCAAAACTCTTGAAATTGAAAATGGCCACATGTTGAGCCGACACCCGGACAAGTGTCAATTTCCTCATGGCCACAGCCGCAAGGTGGAGATTGTTCTGGAAGCAGCCGAGCTGGATGCCAACGGAATGGTATGCGATTTCAAGGCGGTCAAAGACTCTGTTAGCGAATGGCTCGACACGTTTGATCATGCCCTCTGCGTGAATACTTCGGACCGGATGTATGAGACGCTAAAGGCAGCTTATGGGGACCGGGTGATTGGGTTTGTGGACACCGAACCGACCACTGAGGTATTAGCCAAAACATTTTTTGACGAAATCAAAATCCGGCTCCAGTCTGAGGCCGCCAGCACCGGGGCAAAGTATCCGATTCGTCGCGAAGTCCGCCTCGTGCGGGTTCGGGTTTGGGAAACAAGCTCCTCGTGGGCAGAATACGAAGACACTCTATGAAAATCCTTATCACTGGCGGGTCCGGCTTCATTGGAAGCCACATCGTGGAACACTATCAGGGTCGTGCGGAGATTGTTGTACTCGACAACCTTCGAACCGGTCACCGCAAAAACCTGGATGGTTTGGACTGCCGCTTTGTGGATGGCAGCATCCTGGATGAGGCGCTGGTGGATCGCGAAATGCAAGGGGTGGATTTTGTGTTTCACTTGGCAGCGATGGTGAGCGTCGCGGAATCGATGGCCAAACCACTGGAGACGGTCTCCATCAATGTCAATGGCCTCCTCCATGTGCTGGATGCGGCCGCACGTCATGGCGTTCAAAAGCTCTGTTTTGCAAGCTCCGCCGCCATCTATGGGGAATCACCGGAGCAACCAAAACGGGAGACCATGGCCCCCGACCCCCGCAGTCCCTATGCCATTACCAAGCTGGATGGAGAATATTACTGCTCACTGTTTGCAAGGGAACGCGATCTTCCCACGGCCTGTCTGCGGTTTTTTAATGTGTTCGGTCCACGTCAGGATCCCGCGAGCGCCTATGCGGCCGCTGTTCCCATTTTCCTGCACAAAGCCCTGGCCAACGAACCGATCACGATCTTTGGCAATGGCGGCCAGACACGGGACTTTGTTTATGTGAAAGACATTGTGGGCGCGCTTGCCTTCGCCGCGGAGACTCCCGGCGTGGAGGGCATCTTCAATGTCGGATACAATGCCTCCCTCTCCATTCTGGATCTCGCAAAAAACATTCTTGATTTAACCAGTTCCAAATCCGAAATCATCTTCAAAGAAATCCGACCCGGTGACCTCCGCCACTCTGCCGCAGACGTCTCCAAATTGAAATCCATGGGATGGAAACCTGCATTTTCCGTGGAGTCCGGAGTTCATGCGTTGATTGAATCAGCCGGCGCGGAGCCAAAGTAAAATATTTTCATGTGAAGGCTGGTAACCTTCCGGCTGTTATGGGGTTTTGGCAGGTTAGGATGGCGGCGATGCGAAGGCAAGGCATGGTGGCTGGGGGGAATGCTCATAGGAACGCTTGAGCCAATTTGCTGCGTTAAGAAACGCCTTCCATGTGGCAACCAGATTTTCGCGTTTCACGTCATTTTTCATTGGATTGGGCCTGCGGTTGGCATGACAAGACGACCAAATGGGGAGGTTTCGTCCTTCGCTACAATAAAATCAATCCTCTGCGCGCCGAACCGATCGCACAAAGTGCGCGTGATGAGGCGGTGACCATGTCCGGTCAATTTTCTTGGATAAACATAACAAATTAATATCCCCTCCACGCCCACTTGATACAGCCAGCGACCCAAACACAAAAGTCGTGGCAGACGGGTCCTGAGACAAGACGGCGGGAACCATGAACGATTTTTAGGACCTTTTTTCGCCTTTCGCCCTTCACCCTTTCGCATGTAGCGATGGCCAGTATTCTGCGCGCTTCCTCACAAAATCGGAATCCTGCTGAGTGATCACAACATTCTTATATTCTTAACGAAGAAGAAACAAGGGCCGGGTTCCATTGATTAGTGGTCGGGGGAGTGAGCATCCATGTAAACAAGAACCGAATCAGCAAACTTCCGAAAGTCGATCAGCCTTGTGTGGATGATTTCAAACACCCTTTCCCAGTCAACATTCTCGTAGGCATGAACCGAAAGGTTCCGGAAACCAACC
>JBGSVX010000286.1:0-7676 GCA_041752795.1 Terrimicrobiaceae bacterium | reverse complement strand
AGCGATCATGCCTTTCCAAACCTCCCCAAAATTTCCGAAACCCGCCGGTCCCACCCCATCGCCGCGGCCACATAAAGAGAAGCCACGATCCATGCCATGAAAAATTGGGACAAAGCAAAGAGGTAGGCCAGGTTCACCGCTCCGAAAACTTCCTGCGCCATGAACTTTGGAAACCACCCAACCAGAACCGGCAATGCAAAATAATACACCACAAAAAAGATAGTGGCCGGCACAACAAACCTGGCTTTGGAAATGAGCAGGGCTTTGAAAGCGGGGTCAGCCGCAATGGCATCCCATGGTACACTTCCAGCCTCTTCTGCTGCCGTGAGTTCATGGGCAGGTTTCTCAGGCCCACGACCAAGGGGCGCAATGTCCGTCGGGGAAGCCGACTCGGGGGTCAAGTCTCGGGGGGTGGTATCAGACACAGCGAAATCAAATACTTGCCCGGATGCAAAATGTCCAGCCTTGGAATATCAAGGTTCACAAATGAAATCCAACCGGACACAAAAAAACCCTGTCCCTCCCCATCTCCTCGAAAGGAGACGGGAAAGACAAGGTGGAGAGATTTAAGGCAGAAGCACAGTGTCCACCAAATGGATCACTCCATTGCTGGCAGGAATGTCTGTTTTGATCACTTTGGCTTTGTTCACAGTGACATCACTTCCCGTGACTTTGATTTCGAGTTCCTTGCCGTTCACGGTTTTGACCTCTTCGGTCTTGACGGAAGCGGCAGGGATTTTTCCTGCAACCACATGGTAGGTAAGGATTGAAACAAGCTTTTCCTTGTTTTCAGGTTTGAGCAAGTCTTCCAACGTCCCGGCTGGCAGCTTGGCAAAGGCGGCATCGGTTGGCGCAAAGACGGTGAATGGGCCAGTGCCTTGGAGCGTTGCAACCAAGTCTGCAGCTTTGACAGCAGCGACGAGTGTCTTGAGGTTGTCTGCCCCGGAGGCCACAGCGACGATATCGCCGGGTTTGGTTTCAGCGTGAGCCGCTCCGAGGAGCGTGGCCATCAGGGCGATGGTTGAGAGAATGCGGATAGATTTCATTTGTATGTTTCTTCTGTTTGGTTTTTCGACGTGTATTCGCCGAAGACCAACTTAGGACACACGCAATACACCCGCCATGGGGTCTTCTGCCCAGACCCAGGATTTGATACTCCGCCGTTATTGCTTCAATTTCCATGCCAGTGGGCGACGATCCCAGTCCGACGGCATGAATGCCTTCCGGACCGCCCCACATCATCGCTTCTTCTCCAATTGCACGCTCTTGGAGCAGCTTCTTAAGGCGACTCTTCTTGCCCGAATGACCCTGCACATTTACCTAGCTCAACGAGTGCAGAAAATCCGGTTTCCCGATAGATTCTTTATACTCGCTGTCGCGGGAAGAAGTCGCAATCGGTTCACATTATTTTTCGTAGTAAAATCTGAGTTCTGCGATCTCAAGATTCCTTGCGGCAATTCGGTAAACCATCTGATGCTCATCAATCTTCCCAAGCTTGGGGAGAGAAAACGAGATTCATGGCACAACCAGGTCACTGATGCTATTTCTTACGGCCTTTCCAGAGTTCAAACTCTCAATCGAAGTAAGCAACCGCGTTGTGTTGAATGGCGTCCAAAGCAAATAAGCAGTTTCCTGAAGTGGTTCGTAATCATCAAGTGAGACCATGACCACTGCCGGTGCGGGACGGATCGCCGAACCGTCCGTGGATTCCGCCCGTTTCGGCGTCAAAATGGTCTAGGCCTTCGTTCTGTTTCCTTATTCAGGAATTCAATCCCAAGTTACAATAACGGGCGGGCCCCCCGGTTTTTTTTCGCTGACAATGAGTTCAAGAGGTGGTGTTCATGGTTCCACTTCTCTGTGTCCTCTGTGGCAAAATTTGCGAGGAGGGGGTCAGAACGTGAATCCGAAACCGAATTGCCATGCGCCGATGGGGTCGCCTTCGCCGCGAATGAGGTTATAGCCGTAGTCCATTCTCACTGAGCCCAGGGGGGTGTAGAGTCTGGCGCCAAGGCCGGCAGCGACACGTGTATCATCCCAATCAAAGTTTTCGAATTTTTGGGCGAGGTTTCCGACGTCCACGAACGTCACCAAGTAAAGTGCGCGGAAAACGGGAATTTGAAGTTCGGCATTGGCCAACAAAAAGAAAAGTCCTCCTCCGGGTTGACCGCTGCTGTCTCTGGGGGCCATGCCATCGAGTTGGAAGCTGCGCACGGTGTCGGGTCCGCCTAAAAAGAAGCGTTCCTGGACGGGGACGGAAGATTTGCCAGCGAACGGGGCGATGATTCCGACACGGTGATTGAAGGCCAGGAATGGCACGAAGGGCCGCTGCACCTCAATTTTTTGCAGTGGGATGTATCCGGTGGCCTGTCCCCTCAGGCGAAGGAACGACACATCTCCCAGCAGAGCCTCGGACGCAAAAAAACCATCCCAGTTGAGAAAAAATCCCTGCATCGGAACGAGTGGATCGTTTCTGCGGTCAAGGGTCTGGCCAAAGCTGATAGCCCCCACCGAGTAGTTGATGGGGGCACCGTCCAATTGGTCTTCTGCAAAAACCGTGGAGTCCGAGATGTTGCGCCACTCGATTCCGGCATTCCATGCGGTCTCATTGCGAAGATCAAATTTGCGCTGAACCGAGAAGGCGCCCCCGGAGATTGTGGCATCAAATGCCGGAGCCTCGCGTCGCACATAAAAACCTTTTAGAGTGCCCCCAAGGTCCATGCCGGCAAGAGCCGGATCTGCAAGGGACCCCACAATGCCATGACCACGAAAGGAGGCAAACGTCTCAATGGAAAAGCGGTTAAGCGATCCAAAAAAATTATTGTCCGAGTAGGTCAACCGGGCGAAGCCCTGCTCCCACTGACCATAGCCTACGGTCACAGAAAACTGCTTGGCTTTGGCTTCTTCGAGTTCGAGGACAATATCCAAAGTTCCATCGGGCCGGGGTTCAAAACGTGGGGTAATCGTTTCGAAGGCTCCAGTGAGCCAGAGGCGCCGCAGGGCCGCATCAAATGCTCCCGCGCGAAAAGTTTTCCCCGCGCGCAGGTTGAGCTTTCTCATAATCGTTTGCTGCGCGGTCAGCCGGTTTCCCGCAAGCTCCAGTGAGCCCAGCGAAAAGACCCGGCCGGCCGTGGCATCAAGAAAGATACGCACCTTGCCATCGGGGCCAAGTTCGACATGGGACGTGACCTCTGCATCAAAATGACCAAGGTCTTTGAGCCCATCCAGGAGTTGGGCACGCAGAACAAAATCATCCCCACTCCGAAATGGCTGCCCCACGGATGACCGAAGTTCCTTGCCAAGGCTCATGGGAACGACGTCGGAAGGGGTCAGGCCAATTTGCGAAATAGTAAACAGGGTGCCCGGAGTGGCTGCGAAATGGATATCCTGACGCTTGCCTGCCCTTGTCACGATGGGTTCCACCACGGCTTCGAGGTAGCCCTGCTGGGCGATGGCGGCGGCGAGGTTGATAGCAGCGCGGTTCACGGCGGTTTCAAAAAACGGGATGCCCCCGAATGGCGTTAGCGTTTCCTGACGCATCGTGGACTCCACAATTTCCCGGCTCACCGATTCCCGAAGGCTGGGGATCCCGGAAAACGAGATTTTGCGAATTATGGTTTGTTCGCCTTTGGAGACCCGAAAAATCACTTGTCCTGCGCCAAACTCATAACGCACTTCCGCGTCGGCAAACCCGTCTTCCAACAAAACCTCCTTCAAATAAAATGCGGCATCATCGGCTTGAGTCCGGGTCATTGGAGCCTTTAAAGCCACGTCGTAATTTCTCAGCATTCTTACCGCCCGCTGCCACGAGGCCGGGGAAAGCCCCTCATAATCCACGGTGGTTGCAGGTGTTTGAGCCTGACCCGGCGGCGAGGCAACAAGCCAGGCGAGCAGGAGCCCAAACAACAGCAACGCCGGATGCCGCATGATCAGCGGAACCGGAAACGATAGGTTGCCCCGACATTGTAAAATCCGAGGTCATCCTGCTCGCTCATAAGCGAAACACTCTCAGTCAGTTTGAGCCGGGCTCGAAGGCCGGAGGACCGTCCGGGAAGGGCAGGTGGCACGGCAGAGACTTGCAGCCTGTTAAGGAGCGATTCCGTATCGATGCCACGGAGATCAAACTGACGCAGGAGGGTTCGCAGAAGCAGCATACCGCCCTGACCCGCTGCGGCCTGACCAAACCCTGCGCCCGCATGAAATCCTGGAGCGAGGCCTGTGGTGAGAAGCAAAATGATAGATTCCTGGGGCAACGGGGGGTCCGATCTCAATCCAAGGCGGCCCTCCGAAAGCGGACCCGTTGCGTGCAGGCGAATATCATAGTCCAGCACTTCGGCAAATCCCCGGATATCCAAAATCGGCATCCATGGGTTGGATGCATCGAATCGAATCAACCCATCAGGAATATCCATGGATGTGAATGGCAAAAAGGCGCGCGCATTCGCCAGGCGGATTTGGCCGGCAACGGTGGGATTTCCGAGCGTGCCGCCAAGTTGGATTTCCGGTTGAATTTCTCCACTGGCCACATTTCCCACAATGTTGAAGGGCGTCGCATTGGAAATTCCAATATCCAAAGTCCATGCATCAAAAGGAGCCGGCACGAGTCCACTGACAACCGGCGCAACGAATGGCCGGGCCGCTTGAGCGGGGGTTGGCGCTATGAAGGGGGTGATTTCGAGCCGCTTGAAAAGCCGGCCATCCACCAATCGGAATCCTCCGACCACTTTCCCTCCAGCATTGGAACCTTCCACATTCAGGGAGATATCCGATCGAAGCCGGAGGTCCGTGCTCCGGTGAAGAAGGATCTGACTGCCTTCCATGGTGAATTGATACTTGGGATTTGCGAAATCCGAGAAGGCCACGGAACCAGTCAGCCGCAGTGGCCCCGCCCCCATTTCTGCGGTCGCGCTTTGCAACACGAGTTGGTCGCCGCTCAGTTGCACATCGGCCTGCAACTTCTCAAGTGGTGCTATCAGTGGGGAGAGAGTCACCGAGGCATCGCGCACCCCGAGTCGGCCAACAAAACGCGGGGCGGACAGAGAGCCAGAAATGGCCGTTGTTCCAGAAAGCACACCGTTGAGCGATGGAATCCCCGGCAGGAATGGCTGAAAAAGCGCAAGTTCCGTGCGCGGAATATCGACAGTCCCTTTGAGTTCGCCGGTTGGATTGATGAGGAAGGGACTACCGTCGGTGCCAACACCGAGACCAAAGGGAAACTCCATCTGAAGCCCCATAACCGGAAAACCTCTCGGTGTAACTGCCCCATTCAACCGCGCAATCCCCGCAGTGGCCGAAGCATCGAGGCGGACGTCAATCGAGGGAGTCGTGCTTCCTTCAAACTGCAACCCCCGGCCCAGCAACTCTCCGGAGATATCCAGCGCCGAGGGCTTTCCGGAAACGGTCAGCCCACCACGAACCAACCCACGCAAAGGTGCTTGATGACCAAACAAGGCCACCAATTCCCGAACGGCAATATCCCCTCGGGTTTCCAACCGGGCATGCACAAATTTGTCCGGCAAAATCGAATCGGCCAGCCCGCCGCCATGAGCCAGCTTGTAGGGATCCACCGGGAGAAAAAATTCCCCCGAGGCCAGTTCCTTTTTGGATTGGAGAAACGTGAAATCATCGAGTCGGATCCCTGATTCCGCGAGTGTGGCTTTGAGGTGAATGGTCGCCGGTCCCTTTTCCAATTCAAAGCCACCAAAATAAATATTTCCCGGCGAGTAGGTCCCCGAAAACCGGCCAGTGATTCCCTCCGGCGACCAATCTGTGACGAGCTGATTTACGGAAACATTGAAAGCCCCGGAGTGGGCATGACGGGTTCCATCCCCGGTCCAACGAAACTGCGTTCCCCCCTCGGTGATGGGCAGGGGATTGTCCGGAAGCCATGCGTAGCCGCTCAGGTCTTTGACCCGACCCTGGAGCTGACCCGAGTAGGTGTGCGGTGACTCCATGGCGACTTCTCCCTGCCCCCTCAAGTAGTCGCCCTGACTCCAAACTTCCAGCCTCTCAACTTTGGCCTCGCCCCGGGCAAAGAGGACATCCAGTTTTCCCGACTCAATTTTGCGCCCACGGATTTCCATCCCGGATGTCTCAACCGCCAGAAATCCGTCCACCTTCCGGGAGCGTCCATTCAGAGCCGCGCTGAAACTCATGCGCCCGACAAGTTCATCAAATGGGGGCCCGAACAATTCACCGAGCGACGACATTTCCTGAATCGAAGCTGAGACGTTCAGCAAGAAGGGGGAGGCCGCCACATCCTTCCAGTCTCCCCCGAGCGCAATCTCGCCATTCGCAGAAACAAAATTTTCCTTCTGTTTGAGTTGCAATTCCCCAAGAGACAGTCGCCGGTTGATGAGGCTCACACCGGCCTCCAAACTCTCCCACCCCCGCTCACCCCAGCGAAAATTCTCGGCGGAAATCCGTAGCGAGGATTCTGCATCTAATGGACGATCCGGATTCCCTCGAAACGTGAAGCGCCCCTCCCTCAGCGAGCCACCTGCAGATTTTTCCAGGCCAAGGAATTTTGCAACCTCGGCAAAATCAAAGCCCGAGGCCCACACGGCAGCATCCACTCCGGGTTCCCCCCGCCATTCCCCAAAAAAGGCACCACCCCGCAGGAAACCACCAAAAATCGCCGCATTCGCATCCACGCCCACTCCACCAGGCCGCGCCAATTGCACGGAGAGATTCTCAATGGTCATTCCATTGCGCACGGTCATGTCCGCCAAAAAGGCTTCCCCATTTTTCCATGCCGTGGAGCCCTTTTGCGCAGCAAATACCTGGCGCACGCCCCCAAAACGGATTTCCATGTTGGAAGCCGAAAACTGACCCAGGGCCGCTTCATTAAAATCCGCGTGGATGTTGCTGATTGAAAAAGCTCCTGCATCCGAAATCACCTCGGCTTCAATTCCGGATAACTCGACCTTGATGGGAAAAAACCAAAGCAGGGTCTTTGCCTGGCGTTTCTTGGAGGAATCATCGAGGCGACGCATGGGAGCACTCTCCTTGGGCTTGATCCCTGAGCGCAAATCGAGAACCAGGCGCGCGTCCTCAAGCGCGACAAGTCGCAGCAGCCGGGCATTCTTTCCAAACATGGCCGTGGGCCAGTTCATGGCAAATTCCATGCGTTCGATTTGGGCGGCCGTCCGGGAGGCAGCCGCATCCTCGGCCCGGACCCTCAAACGCTCGATGACCAGAGGGGAGCCAAGGCGTGCTTTGATTTTTCCGGCTTCCACAACGAGCCCATGGGATTCACCAAAAGTTTTCAGACCGGAACGAACGAGGCGCTCAAGAAGGAGGCCATGCAAAAAGTAGGCGGCAACAAGCAGGCCGGCCAGCACAGCAAGGAAAACCTTGCGACGGGACCTTCGGGATTTCGGACTTTTGGGTTCTTCCACAGGCTCTAAAAGTAGCCGCACCGGGCACTCCACCGCAAGCCCTACGAAAGAAAGCCGACCGCCCAGGCGAAGGGCACATGAATGACCGCTTCCGTGCCGCTCCTTCCGGGCAAAAAATTGAATGGAGTAATTGTCCCTGATCGCGCCTCCCGCTGGAAGACGCTCATCGCAAACGGAGAAAGATGATGGGAAGCTGCTCATGTGACGATTGTGGCCCCAATAATTGCATTCAAAATTGCATTCGCAGTTAAAATAGGGCGAAGTATCGACATGGGGAAA
>JBGSVX010000285.1:0-2023 GCA_041752795.1 Terrimicrobiaceae bacterium | reverse complement strand
CGGGACGCCCGTTCCCCCTGATTCGGTCACAGGAGTGCACACCAACTGTTCAGGTTATGAAGTCCTCAGGGGGCCTTCTGAATTTCCTTCCCTGCGATCCGGGCAGTCTCGACGCGGGGATGCAAATGCTCACACAGCTCTTTTGTGGCCTGACCCAGCCGCGGCCCAAAACCAAGGAGGAACAAATCATCCATCACAATGACCCGTTTGTTTTTGCCGGCCGGGGTGAGGGCAAGACCCGGGTTTTTGAGCAATTCTTCAATGCCTCCAGAGCTTTGCAGGCCCCGGGATGTCAGCAGAATCCAGTCAGGAGCTGCCGAAACCGCTCCCTCGGCTGTGAGTGGTTTGTAATGATCAAATCCCTGAACTGCGTTGCACCCTCCCGCCAAGGAAATCATCGCATCGGCCGAGGTCCCCGCGCCGGAGACATTCATGACGCCCCCTCCCCGCGCGTAGATAAACAAAACCTTGGGACGCGACTCCGTGCGCTCAACAAGGGATTTTGCAAAATCCAGATCGCGGCGAAGCTCTGCCACCAATTTCTCGGCAGCAAGGACCCGATCCACGGCGACACCGATCGCCAAAATGCGGTCAGTCGCGGCCTCGGCTGTGGGACTGTTTGAAAGGGTCACCACCTTCACTCCGGCATCGGCCAACTGTTTGAGCACCTCGGGCGGTCCCGCATCCTCGGTGGCAAGAACAAGGGTCGGTTTCATGGAAAGAATCCCCTCGGCAGAAAGCTGACGATTGTACCCGATCTTTGGAAGGTCATTGGCCGCCTCTGGAAATACACTGGAGACATCCACTGCGACAACTTCCTCCTCCATGCCCAGGGCAAAGAGCGTTTCTGTCACAGCACCGGATGTGCTCACAATGCGGTCCCCGCCATGAGCGGTGGCCACAGCCAGAAGCAGCGCAGGAATCCAGAGTTTCTTCATGTGGGTCAGAGCGCTCAATTCAAGGCTCCAAGGAGGGTTCTCCATGCCTCCTGCTCAGGCTCGCCGGGTTTCCGTTTTCCAAAAAATAGAGCCAGGTTGTGCCCGGCCTCATCATACAACTCAAGGGATGTCACGACCCCGTCCACAGTGGGCTTTTTGACAATCCAAACACCGGCCACCGCCGAGTCCCGCAGGTGCATGTTAAATTCCTCATCCAAAACATTGAGCCACTCGGCTCCAAACATTTTGATGTTTTTCACCGGGCCGGTGTGAATTTGGAGACATCCCCGGTTGCCAATAAATACCATGATCTCGGTTCCATTGGCTGCGGCCAATTCCAACATTTTCCTCGTGGAGGCAGGAGATACCTTCCGGGCATATCCCTCCGGAGCAAGGCGCAGAGCCTGTTCGCGGGCCACACGAAACTGACCCAACAAAACAAAAAAGGCGTGTGTATCCTTCATGTCCAACCAGGCCTTCTGAAATCCCGTGACATCAATCTCTGCATCCGGCAACTCGGGTTTTTCGGCCGGGGGTGCCTCCACCGGTTGATCGGGACTCTGATTTGCCGAACGGAATTTGTTCAGGATCACTCCATACGCTCCATAGTTGCTCTCCTTTTGAAGATAAACTTTATGCACCGCTTCGCCGGCAGCATCAAAAAACTGGAAGCTCTGACGCTCCCCCTCGGGAGTAAAATCCGTGACCGCGAATCCGAGTTTCCAACCGCTAAGGAACAGCCGCAAGTCAATGTCCGGCCCCACAACCTGACCCATGCCATGGAAAAAATCGATCTGACGGAATTCTCCGAAACGCTCGTGCACGGCATGTTCATTCCGGGTGAGACACATCACCCGGCCAAGCATCGGCAGGTCTTTGATGAGTTGCGTCCAGTCGCCTTCGAGCCGGGTGACCCGTCCGCCACAATCGGTAGCAAGGAGTTCGGCTTCGCTCACCCCGAGTTCGGTCGCCGCATCCCGGATGCGGAGTTTGGGTTTGTCCTTGATGAGGGTGGTCCATCGAGCTTTGAGGGATTCGTGTTCGGCAGTGATCATGGTGTGTTGTTGGTTTGGTGTGAGTTTCAA
>JBGSVX010000284.1:0-1754 GCA_041752795.1 Terrimicrobiaceae bacterium | reverse complement strand
AGTGGATTCTGCCACATTTGAAGAACTCATGGAGGCCCAGCGCGCGCGTGCCCGCGCCTCACAAAAAAAGCAGGTCATCGAGCTTTCGAAAATCGAAACCAAAGAGCCGACCCGTTTTGTGGGGTTTGCCGAATCCGAATCAGACGCTAAGGTTCTCGAAGTCGTAGCGCTCAAGGACAAAACCGCGGTCATATTAGATGTGACCCCGTGTTATGCGGAAATGGGCGGTCAGGTTGGTGACCGGGCCATGATTTCTCATGGTGCCACGAGTTGGGCCGTTGCCGACACACGCAAGACCGGAGATACCTGGCTGCATTTGCTGGAGGGAGATGATTTTCCTGAGCCTGGCACGAAGGTTTCCATTATTCTCGATCGTGAGCGGCGTCAGGCCATCGAACGTCATCACTCGGCAACCCACCTTCTGCATTGGGCAATTCATGAAGTCGTCTCCCGCGAAGCCTCACAAAAAGGCTCCTTTGTTGGCCCTGACAAGCTGACCTTCGATTTTAACAGCGCGCCGCTCACTTCGTCCCAAGTGCGCGATGTGGAGCGACTCGTCAACGAGCGAATCCTCGAAAACGAAACCGTCTCATGGGTTGAAGTGCCGTACGAAGAGGTCAAAGGCCGCCCGGAGATTCGGCAATTTTTTGGTGACAAATACGGGAGCCGAGTACGGGTTGTTCAGATCGGTGGGGAGGCGGGAGCCCTGAATGGATTTTCCATGGAGTTGTGTGGCGGAACGCATGTTCGTGCCACTGGCGAGATCGGGCTCTTCCGGCTAATGGGAGAAGCAGCCATTGCCGCCGGGGTCCGACGGATTGAGTCCCTGTGCGGCCTGGAAGCCTTTGCTCATGCGGTAAATGATGCCAGTCGGCTCGTTGAGATTGCCTCAAAATTAAATAGCCCGATCGGCGATGTGGAAAAAAAACTCGATCAGATGCTGGAGCACACGAAGGCTTTGGAAAAAGCACTTCATGCGGCTGCTCAGCGGGAGGCATCGGGTTTGGCAAGTGCCTTGATTTCAAATGTCAAAGTGCTGGCCGGTCATTCCACCATCGTGGCCGAAGTCCCTGGAGCGGACGGCGACAAACTTCAATTGGTGGCCGATGCCCTCAAATCCCGGTTTGATGGAATCATTTTCCTCGCGGGTTCGGCTTCCCCTGAATCCGTGGCTCTTGTGGCAGCATCCTCTTCCTCGACCCAATCCAAGGCACCTGCCGGTCGCCTGATTTCTGCCGTGGCTCCGATTGTCGGTGGCAAAGGCGGAGGCAAACCCGACAACGCCCGTGGTGGTGGGAAGCTCCCTCAAAAAATTGCCGAGGCTCTCGCCGCTGCTGAAGCGTGGATCGCTGACAACGCAGGTTAAATCCGACTGCCAATCATTTCCGGGCCAACAAATCTTGCCGACAGGTGTTTTTTGAATTTGCCCGGACCGACTCAGAAGGCATAGTCCTCGAATGATAAACCGCTGGCTGCTCCTCTCTGTCATTGTCTGTCTTGTGGCTTGCAAGCGCCCAGCGCCGGAGGCCGCTCCTGCGACTCCCTCAGCCAGTCCATCTTCCCAAGGACCTGCAAATCTCCCTGCCGACCAGCAAACCGCCGGTCAGGCCGTTTCCGAGGTAATCACTGAAGTGACCGCAGCGGCAGAAGTCAAAACCGATCCTGCCGATGCCGAGAACCGTCTGGTCCGTTCCGAAGTGTTGTCCCGCATTGATGTGATGCCCAATCTTGCGGATGATGAAAAAGACAAATTG
>JBGSVX010000283.1:0-4515 GCA_041752795.1 Terrimicrobiaceae bacterium | reverse complement strand
CGATAGCCTTCTTGAGTTCTTCAAGACTGCAGTTTTCTGGATTGGGTTGTGATTCCAAGTGTCGCAATTCTCATTTTATTGCGACCAATTCTCACATAGTACAAGCTTTATTTTCGGAAATTTCTTTTGAGAGATGCTCTAGTAATTCAATAGAAGCATTTGCGGAGTTTCTTCAAAATTGGTGAACATTCTGGAAATTTGGAAATTTTCTGGATTTGAAAAATCTAAGGATCAAACGTCCGCTTCACCATCCCAGCACATAGCCAAAAATCAGCGGAGCCACAATCGAGGCGTCTGACTCAATGATATATTTTGGCGTGGTGATTCCGAGTTTGCCCCACGTGATTTTTTCATTGGGAACCGCCCCCGAGTAACTCCCATAGCTGGTTGTGGAGTCGCTGATTTGACAGAAATATCCCCACAGCGGCACTTCCGGTTTCTGCAAATCCTGATGCAACATGGGAACCACACAAATCGGAAAGTCTCCTGCGATGCCGCCGGCAATTTGGAAAAATCCAATCGAGCCGGTGTCTCCAATGTTTTTGGCATTGGCCTGATACCACTCTGAAAGCGAGGTCATGTATTCAATTCCGGTCCTCACCGTGTGCACGTTTTTTACGTCACCGCTGATGCAGTGGCCTGCGTACATATTGCCCAAAGTCGAGTCTTCCCATCCTGGTACAAACATCGGGAGGTTTTTTTCCGCTGCGGCCAGCAACCAACTGTTTTTGGGATCAATCTGGGTTTCCAGTTTTCCTGACAGCAGGATTCGATACATGAACTGATGTGGGAAGTAACGCTCTCCGGCTTGATCGGCAGCGACCCATTCTGCCAGCACTGCGGCCTCGATGCGGCGCATGGCTTCCATTTCCGGAATGCACGTATCGGTCACCCGGTTGAGATGCCGGTCCAACAATCCCTGCTCATCTTGTGGGGTCAGATCCCGGTAGTTGGGAATGCGAACGTAGTGATTATGCGCAACCATGTTGAACACATCCTCCTCCAAATTTGCGCCGGTGCAGCAAATGGCATGGACCTTGTCCTGTCGAATCATCTCCGCCAGAGACAGCCCGAGTTCCGCCGTGCTCATCGCTCCAGCCACGGTGACAAACATAACACCGCCTTTGTCGAGGTGTTCGCGGTAGCCGATGGCTGCGTCCTTGAGTGCTGCGGCGTTGAAGTGGCGGTAGTGGTGATTAATGAAATCTGTGATCGGCGATTCGCTCATGAACAGAAATTACCCGATTTCCACTATGCCCGGCAATGATCAACTCCTCGGTATTCTCAGGGCCCGACTTCAGAAGCCTCATATCCCGAAGCCAGTTCCGTGAACGCGGCAACCTGGGATTTTTCCCAGGCAGAGTCCCTTTTTAACTCAACCGCCAGCAGGGCCGCTGCGACCGGTGCCGCTTCCACGGCCGCCCGGGCATTAAGAAATAGAAGGCGCGTGCGCCTTGCCAGCACGTCCTCCACGGTTCTGGCTTGTTCGTGCCGTGCCGCCCAAACGACCTCGGCCTTTGTATTTGGAAATTTGGGGTGCAGGCATTCCCCGAGCTCCGGATGATTCGAAATCAGGGCTTCAATTTCCACCGCCTCGCTTCCATAGATTTGCAAGCCGGGATGGTTCGGCGCGGACTCCTTTTCCCACCAACCAAAAATTGCAAGGGATTCCGTCACGCAGGGTTTGTTTTCCAAACCTGCGATCGTGACCGCCTGGTTCATCGTGTCTTCCGCCATTTTGCGATAGGTCGTCCACTTGCCGCCCACAATGGTCACAAGGCCCGCACCGGAAACCAAAATTTCATGATTTCTGGATACGGATTTTGTTGGCGTGCCGGTACGTCCCGGCGGACGCACGAGCGGCCTCTGACCCGCAAAGGCACTGAGAATGTCCTGCCTTGTCGGATCGCGCGAAAGATACCTCGCCGCATTCCTCAGGATAAACCCGATTTCTTCATCAAGGGCCCGTGGCTCCAAATCCGCGGTCTCCCTCGCGGTGTCTGTGGTGCCGACCAACACGTGGTCATGCCAAGGAATCACAAACAGCACACGCCCATCATCGGTATGGGGTACCATGATCGCCGATTCGCCGGCCAGGAAAGATTTGTCAAAAACGAGGTGGACTCCCTGACTCGGCTGCACGGCGGGAATCGCCGAGGGATCATCCATTTTTCTGAGTTCATCGGAAAAGATTCCCGTCGCATTGATCACCACTTTGGCTTTTACCGAATACGATTTCCCAGTTTCCGCATCCTGAAATGTCACCCCACGAATCATCGCGCCCGACTTGATCAGGCCGGTCACCGGCGAATAATTCAGCACCGTGGCACCATGAACCGACGCCGTGCGCGCCAACGCGACTGCCAGTCTGGCATCATCGAATTGCCCATCGAAATACTCCACACCTCCGAGCAGATTGTCGGTTTCAATATTGGGAATCCGCGCGATGGTTTCCTCGCGTGATAGAATCCGTGACGGCGCAAGATTCAGCCGCCCCGCAAGCGCGTCATAGACTTTCAAGCCGATTCCAAAAAATGGTCCTTCCCACCATTTGTAGCGAGGCACAATAAATGACTGGTGATGCACGAGGTGAGGGGCATTGGCATGCATGAGTCCGCGCTCGCGCAGTGCCTCCAAAACAAGCGGAATATCTCCCTGTTCGAGATACCTTACCCCGCCGTGCACAAGTTTTGTGCTTCGGCTGGACGTGCCTTTCGCAAAATCCGAGGCCTCCAACAGAAGGGTCCGATAACCGCGCGAGGAGGCATCAACCGCAACTCCCAAGCCGGTGGCCCCTCCACCGATAATGACAATATCCCACTCTTCCGCGTGCTCAATGGCGGTAATTCCTGCCTGACGGTTCATAATGATTGCTCCCAATGTTGTGCCCGGCGTACGGCGCGTTTCCAAGTTTTCAGTCGTCCTCGCCTGTCTTTGGCTGTGATTGCCGGAGTGAATAATGTCATCCGGTTTGGCTGGTCATGGAGTTCCCCCGCACTTTTCCAAACCCCGGCGCCCAAACCGGCAAGCATGGCTGCACCCAACGCAGTGGTTTCAATGTTTTCCGGACGCTCAACCTGAACGCCGCAGAGGTCGGCTTGACATTGCATCAACAAATCACTCGCGCTCGCACCACCATCCACTCTCAGGAGTTGCATGGGGTGATTGGAATCCTTGTCCATTGCTGTGACCAAATCAGTGACCTGAAAGGCAATGGCCTCAAGAGTTGCCCGCGCGATGTGGGCACTTGTTGTTCCACGGGTCATTCCAATCAACATCCCCCTTGCGGAGGCATCCCAATACGGAGCGCCAAGTCCGGTGAAAGCCGGCACAAGAATCACTCCTCCAGAGGTTTGCACGCGGCCGGCCAATTCATTGACTTCCGGCGCTGATCGCAAAATTCCAAGGCCGTCCCTTAACCATTGGATAGCGGCCCCGCCCATAAAAACACTTCCTTCCAGCGCATACTGAATCGGCGATTCACCCAGTTTCCATGCCACCGTCGAGAGCAGACGGTTGTGACTTCGTGCGATATTCTCCCCAAGAAATTTGAGCAAAAAACATCCGGTGCCATAGGTGCATTTTACCATGCCGGGAGAAGTGCAAAGCTGACCGAATAAAGCCGCTTGCTGGTCGCCAACGCAGGCAGTGATTGAAAGAGGAACTCCAAACCATTCCGCAGCAGATGCGCCCAGCAACGAACTGGTTGGGGTAATTTTTGGAAGCAAGGCTTCAGGAATATCAAAGAGGGACAACATTTCCGTATCCCATGTCCCCGTTTGCAAATTCATCAACATGGTCCGCGACGCATTGCTCACATCCGTCACATGCTCACGCCCATTGGTCAGCTTGTAGATCAACCAACTGTCCACCGTCCCGGCCGCCAGATCTCCGTTCGCCGCCCTTTTGTGACCATCAGGAATTTCCCGCAACATCCAATGGAGCTTGCTCGCGGAAAAATACGGATCCGCAAGCAGTCCGGTCCGGTCCTGGATAAAGGATTCCTTGCCGCATTCCCTCAAGGCCGCAAGATAATCCTCCGTGCGGCGGTCCTGCCACACAATGGCACGATGGACGGGACGGCCGGTCTCACGGTCCCAAAGGACCACGGTCTCGCGCTGATTCGTGATTCCCACTGCCAAAATGTCCGTAGCGGCTATTCCTGAAGCCGCAACCGCTTCCCGCCCAGTGCCCACCACAGATTCCCAAATTTCCATGGCATCATGTTCCACCCAGCCGGGTTTTGGAAAATATTGGGCAAATTCCCTTCGGGCCGAAGCCACCGGGTTCAGTTCACAATCATAAACCACCGCGCGGGAACTTGTGGTGCCATGATCAAGGGCCAGCAGATATTTCATGGGGAGGGTTCCAATCTATCAGCCACCTCCAGACACCGCCAGCAGGGAGTTTAACGGAGTGCCGATTCCTCTCAATTCTTCATATCATCGAGAGAAGGGTTGCCGTGATGATGATGAAGGCAAATCCAATGGAAATTTTTCTGTGTTACTCCTGTTT
>JBGSVX010000282.1:0-8715 GCA_041752795.1 Terrimicrobiaceae bacterium | reverse complement strand
GATCAAAAATCAACAATCGGGAATCATCAATCAGAGGTGTTTGGATAAAATACGATCCGCTTGGCGGACTACACTAGCACTAAGGCAAGACACTTGTTCACCCTGCTGACGCTACTTTTTTCGCTCAGCGGCCCTGCGTTTGGAGGATACAGCGATTGTGAGCGTCTCAAAAATGCAACACGCTCCAATCGTCGCGTAAATGGAAGGATGCAACGCGGTGTTCCGACGTGGAAGACAAAACCGGCACCTGCCCACTCGAGGACCCATCATAACGGCAAAAGGATGCCTTCCACTCCAATCCCGCAAGACTCACGGACGTCGGATCAAAAACACTCAATGGAACCGAGGCAACAACCTGCCAACCTCCATCAAATGGGCCGGTAAAAAAATCAAACAGCGGGTCGTCCCGAAAAAAATTCTCCAAAGGAACTTCATTCTGCGTGATCCGCCGAAAAGTGCCCTCCTCCCGAAACACAAGTTGCATTCGGTGGCCGCTTGGAGCCACATGAAATTCCACGTATCCGGGAAACCGGGGATCCTCGAGGAAAATTTCAAAAACGTCTCCGCATTCCCACAGACGCTCATTGTCCCGCGCAGCAGATGTATAAATATCCGAATCGAGCATTTGCGCATGAATCCACAACCGATCGGCCCGCCATCCGAGCCGCACAGAAGCCGGCTGAAAATTTTTGTCAGGCTAGGATTTCCATGCCTGCTTCATCGGCATATCCGGCGAACAAGCAAAAGCTTCCATGACCGCAGAAAAGTCTGTTGCGTCAAATGCATCCAAACAGGGACAAACAATCTCTTTCATTCACTCAATTGCTGATCGCTCAGAATCGCTTTGCCAAGATAAGAAATTCCAAGAAATCCTTTTCTTGAGTCAGAAACCGGAAATATTGGAGCCGACATGAAAAGTGGTGTTGCGATTTATCCTGGGAGTTTTGATCCGGTCACCTTTGGTCATCTCGATATTATTCACCGGGCTCATCAGATTTTTGACCGGGTGATTGTTGCGGTGGCGTTTAATGATGCCAAAGCGCCACTTTTTGACATGGAGGAGCGGATTGCCATGATTTCTGAGGCGGTGGGGGTCAGTGATGGCATTGAGGTCAAAGCGCTGGAGGGGCTGTTGGTGGATTTTGCACGGCGGGAGGAAACGTTTGTGGTGATCCGCGGTTTGCGAGCCATCTCGGACTTTGAGTTTGAATTTCAGATGGCGCTCATGAACCGGCGGCTGGAGACGCGGCTTGAAACGATCTTCCTCACGCCCCAGGAGGAATACACATTCTTGAGTTCACGCATTGTGAAGGAAGTGGCACGACTCGGGGGAGATGTCTCTCCGTTTGTGCCACCGCATGTTGTCGCGAAGCTTCGCGAAAAGTTCTCCGCTCAGTAACCCCGGTAATGCAGACTCAGGAGCCGAAATGCCTGCGCATCTTTTTCGGCTGTGTAGTAATATAGCGCCAGCGTGGTCGCGGGCTGGGACCACTGATAACCAATCAACGTTTGCAAAACATCCCCATCACGGGTTTTTTGACGGGCTATCACGCGCCCGATCCCGTACTTGCTTTCAATGTTCCTGCGGGTCTGATCAAAAAACGTGCTGTAACGGGCCGAATCCCACGTGGAGTCTCCATAGTGGAGTTCAATTTCCCCAAGTGAGTCGTTATCAAAGTAAAACAGCGCACGCTGCAACAACTTTTGAGGGATTCCCTCCACGACCAGGCACTGACGCCCCCGCACGTCTTTGCGCTCAACGATGGTGGCCTTGACGCCTTTGAGGCCATCCTCGAGCCGGCTCATGGATTCCCCCCATTGAAAGTTAAAGGGCACCTTGATTTCTTCAGCGGCAATGAGTCCCTGACAAAAAAATCCAAGGGTCATTAAAAATAAAAAGGGCCGGAGAAAAATCACTGACTCTATTGGTAGCGAAATCTGCGATGTCGTCAAACCGCTCATGGAGAAACTTCAAATTCTCCTGCATCGATGGGAACGATCCTTCGGAGGCCGGAAATTGAAAAACCTGCCACATAGGAGGGTTGGCCGATCAAAATTTTGAGGGAATCCGGGGAGTCACCTCGCGAGAGGGCGGTTTTATGAACTCCTCCTGCATCCCAGATTGCAAAGAGATTGAGACCGTCCGCAGCCTGAAGCCACACGCCCAGATCCGTGGATTTGAGCTGAACAGACACGGTTCCGGCTTCCGCAGATATATCGTTCTCGGCAAGGTGGATCTTTATAGAATCCAGCCCCGTGCCAGCCGCCGCAACTTTCCCATCCAGAAAACCAAATTCCCCGGAAGCCTCGATTGCCCGCGTCAAATAAATCTCCCACTCCCTCGTTCCCGAAACCGCAGGATCCTGTGGACTTTGATCCGGCCTTTCCACCGCACGATATTCGCTGAGGGCTTCGATTGATTCATCCCGACCCATGAGAAAAAACCTCAAGTCCCGACCATCGGAAAAAATTGTGGTTTCACCATTGTCTCCCACCATTTTGAGTTCCCGCAGAAGCTCGCCGGTAAGATCATAATTCCGGACAACCACTCCATATGCCGGGGATTTTGCCGCAACCCAAAACGAGTTGTCGGGGCCAGGCGCAATGGAAAAAATTGACAAAATCTCCCCGAGCGGGATCGAAACCGGCGGCGCGTTTTTTGCAAACCAAACCTCGGATTCGGTGGCAGCAAGAACCCCGTCGGCACAAAAGGCGAGCGCTTTGGCAGGTTTCGGTAAGGACACCTGATATTGCAAAACAGACGGATCGGATTCGCTGACAACTTGCACGCCCATTCCCTCATCAACCAACAAGGCCATGGTTCCCGCTCCTCCAGCTGCGGCAGTGGCCGGTTTTGAAAGGGTGGCGGATACTCGCTGGTCCTCCGGCTGGAAAAAAAGCGTTTGAAGGGAATCTCCTTGCGTCAGCACAAATGCGCGGGAATTTCCTCCAAGAAACGTCGAGCCGGAAGGAAGTGCCCGCGTTGTTCCAAGCATGCCATGATCATCAGCAGTCCAATAAGAAGGCTGGCGGGTCCCCGCCTTCTTCCCAATCAAATAAAACCCTCCCTCTGCACGTGGCACAATGGCTTCCATACTTGCAACCGGCGGGAATCCCTCAGAGTTGATCCAGGAATTGAAATGAAATGCCTCGCCTTCCACCACAACGTCACCGGGAACGAACCAGCCCCGAATGAAAAATTTCCCGGCAGCAACCGGCTTGCCGGATTGGTCGTTGCCATCCCACTCCATAATCAGTCCATTCAAACCCACGGTGAGATTTTCCATGGGAGTAAGATTCTCGAGAATCCGCACGAGCTTTCCCTTCGCGTCAAAAACCCCGAGGCTGATCAGCCCGCCATCATCCGGTACGGCAATGGAAAATTTTTGGGGACGGGAAAGAGCGGTGTGCTGCACCGCGAGGACCATTACCAAAAGGATAAGACTCCGAACGAACACAGGCTTCTACAAATAATGTTTCCAATTGATGTTCGGAAACAGATTGTCCCGGTCTTCGCAGGCTTTCAGGAACGTTTCGTCCTTTTTGTCCTCCATCAACATTTCGTAAAGCCGGGTGAACCGTAAAACATGGTCCTTCGTGCGACGCGTCGCGTAGTCGGTGGCCGTGCCGGTTTTCATTAAAAAGGCCCAGTCGCTGGACTGCGCAAGCAACAACTCCCTCGCCATTTGCGACAAAGTTCTGGAAACAAATTTTGAGCGGGTCTTCGCAAACTTGCGTGCACTCTCGGTCATTCTGCCAGCAGCCGCATGAAGGTGCGGGTAGATCCATGAGTTGCAGCGATCAAGCCAGACCTCGTAATACCCCATATTTCCCCAACTCGAAGGCGAGGGACAAACCATTTGCTGCGTCGGGTGCGTGGCCAGATACCGGGTCGGTGTCGTGAATGCAAAACTTGTTTGGTCATACGCGGATTTTCTCAAAAACAAATTGAGAAATTCGGGGCCTTCGAACCACCAATGACCGAACAGTTCGGCATCAAATGGGCTCATCACCACCGGCTCCACGGGAAGCATGGACGCAAGGTTCTCAATTTGCGCTGCGCGACTTTGCATGAAATGCGTCGCATGAGATTCAGCAGCCCCCATGGCCCAGTCTCTGCGATAAATCTCTTTGTGCTCAGCTCCGGTGATCCGGTGATATTTGATCCCGGTCATCCGGCGATGACCCACCACTGGCAGCACCCGGTGCAAGTATTCCTCCGGTAGATCGCTTCCAATGTCCCGGTAAAAATCCCGATATGCCGGGTCGCCGGGATATCCCTCTTTTGCGCTCCAAACCTGCTTGCTGGATTCCCGGTCACGCCCGAAAACCGCCGGACCCGCCGGCGTGAAATAGGGGGAATAAATCGCAAAGCGTGGACGCGGTTCCCCAAACATCAATCCATGCGCATCCACCACAAACCACCGGATGTTTGCCTCTTGGAGGATGCGGTCCACCCCGGGCACATATCCACACTCCGGCAACCAGATTCCCGCGGGGTCCTCACCAAAACATTCCCGGTGATAGTCCCTGCCAATCAAAATCTGAGCCCGCATGGCCTCAGGATACGCTTCCATGAGCGGGAGAAATCCATGCGTGGCAGCACAGGTAATAATTTCCAAAACTCCATCCGCCTGAAGCTGCGCAAAAGCTCCAACAATATCTCCGCCAATGTCGCGCTCGTAAAATTCTGAGGCCTCTTCAAACCGCTCCTTGTAGAATTTTGCCAACGAATGAACCGCCGGGTCTGCGATCGTTCGCTCCAACTCCTGCGCGGAAAGTTCGATCCCACGCTGAAGATATCTCGAGATCCGCGATTTCAACAAAGGATCCCGCAACATCGCACACAACGAGGGCGTGAGCGTAA
Organism: Terrimicrobiaceae bacterium; assembly: GCA_041752795.1. Classification (GTDB taxonomy): domain Bacteria; phylum Verrucomicrobiota; class Verrucomicrobiia; order Chthoniobacterales; family Terrimicrobiaceae; genus JAJTZA01. The sequence continues at coordinate 3,848 of JBGSVX010000282.1, read as the reverse complement.
GGGTCAGGCAAGCAGGGACTTTGTCCACAGCCATGCCACGCAACATTTTCAAAAGCGGAATATACGTCTCAGCGACGGCCTCAAAGAGCCAATCCTCCTCCAAAAAGTCCTCATGCTCGGGATGCCGCACAAACGGAAGATGTGCATGAAGCAACAAAGCGAGAAAACCTTTGGACATGGCCGGGAGTCTCGCCCGTAAGCCCTCTGGCGGCAAGTCCACATTCCGGGGTTCGCGTGCAGAAGAATGACATCTTTCCATCACACTCCCGATAACGGAAGCCGTCGGTCTGGATTCGACAGAGCGCAGAGAAACCCATAGAACTGCCGCATGCTCACCAAAGTTTTCTCCGCTGCCCTCCGGGGAGTGGAAGCCAAAATTGTCGAAGTGGAAGTCAATGCAGGCCCCGGCGATCCCGCAGTTGTCATCGTGGGTCTGCCGGATGCCGCGGTGAGGGAAAGCAAGGACCGTGTCACCACGGCCATCGCAAACAGCGCTCTGAGGTGGCCCCGCTCCCGCACCACCGTGAACCTTGCCCCCGCTGACCTGAAAAAAGAGGGCCCCAGTTTTGATCTGCCCATCGCCATTGGAATGATTGCTTCCGCCCAGGGAACCGAGTCCCCGCGCTTTGCTCGCTGCATGATCGCTGGAGAACTGGCTCTGAATGGCGAAGTGCGCTCCATCAAAGGCGCTCTCCCGATTGCCCTCGAAGCCCGCCGCCTGAAAAAGAAAGCACTCATCGTGCCCGCCGCCAATGCCCGCGAAGCCTCAGTCGTGGACGGCATCGAAGTGTATGGGGTCAAAAACTTGAGAGAGACCTATGATTTTTTAACCGGAGCCAAACCCCTCACACCCACGCTCCGGGACACCTCGGTATTTGATGTGAGTCCGGATGATGAAACCATGGATTTTTCGGAAGTGAAAGGTCAGCACCAGGTCCGCCGCGCGATCGAAATCGCCGTCAGCGGATCGCACTGCCTTCTTCTGATCGGACCTCCGGGCAACGGAAAATCCATGCTCGCAAAACGCATTGCAACGATCATGCCGCCGCTCACCGTGGAAGAAGCCATCGAGACCACGAAGATTCACAGCGTCTGCGGATTGCTCGGCGAGGACCACCCGTTTTGCACAGTGCGCCCGTTCCGCTCGCCTCACCACACGATCAGCGATGTGGGCCTTGTGGGAGGCTCCACAAACCCAACCCCCGGGGAACTGAGCCTCGCTCACAATGGCGTGCTTTTCCTTGATGAGTTGCCGGAATTCAAACGCTCAACTCTGGAAGTGTTGCGTCAGCCGCTGGAAGAACGCCGCATCACAGTCAGTCGCGCCGCTGGAACCGTGACCTTCCCGGCCAATGTCATGCTCATCGCCGCCATGAATCCCTGTGCGTGCGGATATTTTGGGGACCCAAAACGCGAGTGTCGGTGCTCGCCAAAACAGGTGGAAAATTATCGAAACAAAATTTCCGGCCCGTTGCTCGATCGCATCGACATTCACGTGGAAGCCCCGGCTGTGGAATTCCGGGACCTCGGAAGCACGGTTCCCGCAGAATCGAGCTCGGAAATCCGGAGCCGTGTCCTCAAAGCCCGCTCAATTCAAACGGACCGCTTTGCCCGCGCCTCCAAATGCCGCGCCAACGCCGAAATGTCCCATGCGCAAATCCGCAAACATTGCCAGCTCGATGCCGAAAGCAATGAGATGTTACGTCATGCCATGGAGGAACTCCACTTGAGTGCCCGCGCCTATGACCGAATCCTGAAAGTCTCCCGCACCATCGCAGACCTCGCCGGCGCGGAAAACATCACCGGAGCCCACCTCATGGAAGCAATCCAATATCGCACGCTGGATCGCACCCTTTGGACTTGAATTTAAAATGGAATATCGTCGTCTGAGGCTTCAGCCGGGGGTTCTTGACGGGGAGGAGTTGGGCGCGCGTTGCGGGGAGCAGATTGTTCCTCTTCGCCAGCGTGACTGGAATGTGGGGCAGATCCTCCACCGCTGCCGCCGCCACCTTTGGCACCGAGGAGTTGAATGCCTTCGCCCACGACACGGAGCTTGGAGCGTTTTTGACCGGACTGTTTGTCCTCCCAGGTGTCCAACTGAAGGCGGCCTTCAACGAAGAGCGGGCTGCCTTTTTTGCAATATTGATTCACCACTTCGGCCGTGCGGCCCCAGAGGGTGACATCAATAAAGGTTGTCTCCTCGCGGCGTTCGCCACCATCGGTGTTGTAGATGCGGTTGATGGCAAGGCCGATATCACATACCGCCGTACCCTTGGGGGTGTATTTGACTTCGGGGTCACGGGTGACATTCCCGATGAGCATCACTTTATTGAGATTGGCCATGGTCGGAGTGGGGGTTGTTGGTTGTTTGGAATCAGGAAATAATCAAGCAGCAGCGGGTGCGGCGACTTCCGCTTTTTTCGCAGGAAGGGTCATGTAAGTTTGCATGGTGACATCATCATCCAATTTGATTTTGGAGCGCAAACGATCAATGAGAGCAGGTTCGGCAGAGAACACAATATTCACAAAATACGCGTTTTTCTGATGATCATGTTCATAGGCCAATTCGCGTTTTTCCAAGCGCTGGACCTGTTCGACTTCTGCTCCCTCGGTTTTGAAAAATTTTTCGAGGCGGTCGATGGTGTCTTTGATGGTTTCTTCTTGGCCGCGGGTGTCGAGGGCGAGAAGGGCTTCGTAGCGTCGTTTCATAGTTTTTGGTTCTGTTGGTTAAAAGTGTTCATGGCGGCTTCGATGCCGTGCGCATTGGCAAATTCGGCCGCATCGGCTGCGGTCATCATTCCAGTTTCTGCAATTTCGGTTTCTGCACTAGAGAACTTTGAGAGAACGAATTCGTCGAGAGCAATTTTTCCGGGATCACCGACTCCGAGACGGAGCCTTGGGACGGCTTCCGTGCCGAGGTGGACGAGAATGGACTCAAGGCCATTGTGTCCGCCGCTGCTTCCGGTGCGTCGGAGCCGCAGGTCGCCGAGTGGGAGGCTGGTGTCATCCAACACGACCAGAACCTGCGCGGGCTCGATGCGATAATACCTCGTGTAATTGCCGACGGCTTCCCCACTGAGGTTCATGAACGTCTGAGGTTTCATGAACAGGCGTCCTCCGCAGGCCGCAACTTGGGAATCCCATTTGGCTTCGAAGGCAAAATCGACGGCACTTCGGCGGGCAAGTTCTTCGACAACGCGGAACCCCACATTGTGCCGGGTTCCGACGTATCTCTCGCCGGGGTTGCCAAGGCCAACCACCAGCCGGAAAACCGGGGAGTGCTCCACAGAAAGGGGTTATTTTTTCTCCTCGGAGCCAGCAGCCGGCTTTTTCTCCTTGATCACCTCAGGGGCGGCAGGAGCTTCGGAGGCAACAGGCTCTTCAGCGACGGTGGGTTCAGAAACCAGGAAAACAGTCAGTTCAGGATCTGTGTCGGCAGTGACGCCTGAAGGCAGGACAATCTGTGCAACGTGCAAAGCTTCGCCCAAGCCGAGCGCCGAGACATCAACGGTGATAATCTCAGGAAGGTTTTGAGGGAGACAGCGGATCGGGAGCGCACGCATGCTTTGCTGGAGGAGACCACCAAAGGTTTTCACTCCGACAGGTTCCCCGATGGATTCAAGAACAACTTCCGCCGCGATTTCTTCGGTCATGGACACCGCATGGAAATCCACATGAAGAATATCTCCACGCACGGGATGGTGCTGGATTTCTTGAATGAGCGAAAGGCGGTTTGTGGTTTTGGAGCCATCGTTGATTTCCAATTCCACCAAGATGTTTTCACCCACAGAACGGGAGAGGAGAACCTCAATGTCGCGACGGTTGATTTCCAGATTGGACGGGGCATC
>JBGSVX010000281.1:0-10207 GCA_041752795.1 Terrimicrobiaceae bacterium | reverse complement strand
CGCATTGGACTGACCGGAAATAATGAACACCGGCAAAAGCTCAGATGACTGTGCACTTGCTCCAATCGCAGAGGAAAAATAGAATAAGGTCCACCCAAGTAGCCGAATGGAGAGCTTGGCGTTGAAATATAAAACTGTAACGAACTTCATCGAAATAATGAGGTCAGCCTTGCCTCTCGAATTGGAGACAAGGCTGGATCTCATTTTTCCACCCGAGAAAAATCAATCAGGCCGTCTGGCGACGTTTGCGAAGGATCAAAACACTACCCATGCCGAAAATCAACAACACCCAGGCCGCTGGTTCTGGAACGACAGAGACATTATCAATTACTGCAAACCCTAAATCACTACCCGTTGAGAAGTTCAGTGTGGCAGTGGCGTTCTCACTGGGCGTGAAGGTAAAACTAAATTCCTGCCAGTTAGTCGGCAAGACACCCGATCCGATGGCAACATTGTTAGAGGCGTTAAGCGTAACAGTGCCACTTGCGGTTCCAGAAGAAAGCGATATTGATGATACGACAGTAGAATTGGTAATTCCGTTCCAGTCAGAGCGAAGAGCTTCTGAGAATGTAACAGTATAGCTATTGCCCCCCAGAACAGCGAAAGACTGAGACACATCAAAATTACTAACGTTCAGATAAAACGAACCATTTTCAGCCGTTCCAAAGCCGCTTCCTGTGCTCATATACCAATTTCCATCGCCCGTCACCGTCCATCCGGTGAGCGTAGCGGAACTCACAGCTCCAATGTTTCCAGGCGTTATTCCAGCAGTGTTTGTTTCGAAACTACCGTTGGTCAGGATCTGAGCATTCGCTTGATATCCACCAAGGATGGCTAGGCTTAGAATCACAGCTGATACATGAGAGCTAATGGAGGGTTTGAATAGGGGACGCATTTTGGACTTTTTCATGAGGACTTTGATTTGAGGGTTTGATTGGCAAGATGTTTTTGAACTCTTGCACTACAAACATCCTAGAGAAACGAAGTCTTGCAGTCAATAATCCAATCTGACTAACTTTGGTATAGAATGAACATGATTATTGCATTTCCGCACTCGTTTTTGATCTGCCGAACCCTGAAGTCCCGCATTACGACTTACCAATCGCAGCAATCTTTGGATTGAATGAATTCTATTTTTCCTATCCCGTATGAAAAAAGCCAAAACTGATTACCTGACTCTTCCGCTTGGTTCACCTCCACAATCCATCCAGCTGGGCGCCCACTCACGGCATGGCACTTCAAAAAAGCGAGAAACCTACTGCCTGCATGAATTGTGGTGCTTGAACCTTTTTTATCAAGGAGAGGGAACAGTTCTCATTCAAGGTAAGGTCAGGGAATTCCATGCGGGATATGCCGTGCTCACTCCCCCAAACACGGAAATCAATTACACATTTTATGAGGAAACTGCACTCACCTATGTCCATTTCAAGCCAGAGGCAGTCGTTCCGAAAGTGAAAGTTCCAATGACATTGGATCTTGGAATTGATTTTGAGTGCGTGATTCAAGACATTCAGATGATTGCGAAAGCTCGCAACCCTGAGCCCGAATACATACGGGCGAGGGTGTGGGATGTTCTTTGGAAAATTGCGCGTCACAGTTCAGTAATCGAGAGGCCTCGGTATTCTGTTGTCGTTGAAGAGGCCTTGGATTTGATTGACCGGCAGCTCTCCAAGCCCATTTGCATACGTGATTTAGCCAGAGCACTCAAGATTTCGCACACGCACCTCAACCGCCTGTTCGCTGCGGAGTTCGGCATCTCCGCGAATCGTTACGTCAGGAAAAAACGGGTAGAGCGTGCTTTGCATCTGTTAAAAAACTCTTCGCTCCCGATTCAATCAGTCGGCGCATCAGTGGGAATTCCCGACCCGCATCATTTTAACAAAACAATACGCCAGACTCTTGGGGTGTCCCCATTTAAAATAAGGAGCGGATGATCTCAAGCCACGTATTTGTGATGGCATGTGTTAATTAATATGGAGCGGAGCTTCCTCGAAAGGATGAACACTCAAGAGTTGCATAGTTCTGGGCATGCTTCGCCGGGCCGAACACGACCAGCATGCACAAACCTTGAATGCTTTCATCCGGATCAAAAAGCCGGAGGCAAGCATTCCTGCCATCGAGCCCACCTTGAGTATGTGAAGGGAGGCGGCTCTGGAATAATCAATACGGAGCGGAGCAGCCGAGCGACTCGCCCGGTTAACCGTGAGGGAACCTGTGGTTTTCATAGTCTCCATCGGCTTAGTTAGCCATCGTTGACCACCACCACCTTGATGGCTTCCTTGTTGTTTCTGCAGGCGGCGTGAATGGCTTTCCCGGCTTCGGAAAGAGGGAACCGGTGCGAGATCAATTTCTCGCCGGGAATCCGTCCTGACTTCAAAAGCTCAAGCGCCAGCGGGGTTCGCAGCGCGGGAGCAGCGTAGGAACTGCGCAACTGCATTTTTTTGAAATGAAACTCGTTGGCGGAAAACTGGATTTTGTCCGATTCGCCATGCCCGACCCCGATGTAGCTGACAATCGCTCCGTTAGCCGCGACGGGAACCGTGGCACCAATAAAATTCGGTGGCGTGCTCGACAGAATCCGGGTTGGCGGAGGGTCAAGTTTCCGGCTTGAAAGCGGCTGCTCGTCCTCGTAAAGCAATTCGTCAGCCCCCAACTCCACAGCCAGGGCATTGCGCTTTGCTTCGTTGGAAAACGTGGATGCGTAGATTTTGGCTGCACCGGCCAGCTTGGCCAGACGCAAAGCCATTAACCCGATTGGCCCGAGCCCGACCACCAGCACGACGGAATCCACACCAAGATCGCTCACAGTGCAAAGGTCGATGGCGACCCCCAGCGGCTCGGACAACGTGGCGATCGCCGGGTCAAGGCCCTTGTAAGGCACAACCGAGACATCGGGGGAAACCATCCGTTCAGCGATGCCAAAATATTCCCGCCTGAAAAAACTCCGGATGCCAAGGCAAAGATCGGGCCGGGCATTCCGACATTCGACACAGCGCCCGCATGCGCTGGAGCTTTCCAGCACCACCGTCTCATTGGAAAGGCTGCCATCCTCCAGCACAACACGCCCGGCAACCTCGTGCCCGGCCGGGGTGTAATCGGCAGCCCCGCGCACAATCGCACTGATGTCCGTGCCACAGATGCCACACGCGTCGATTTGGATGATCCGCTCATCCTCCCCAACCCGGTCAAATTCAATGGGTCGAATGCAGACGTCCTCGGGAGAACGGTAAAATGCAGCACTCCCTGCGTCTTTCAGTTGTTCGGTTTTGTATTTCATAAATTCTCTTCGTTGCTAGCGATTTGCGGGAACAAGCGCCTGCGGAGGGCATCCGACTCGATGGTCTTGATGGACTCGCCCTCAACAAAAACCGGATCAAGAAACATGCGTCCCATTTCGGTTTGATTCGCACTGTTCGTTGCTCAGTTTTCATTCAGTCATTCAAGTCAACATCGAAAGGGCAGGCGCATTTGTATCATCATTCATACAATAGGAGCGTTTTGTAGAAGCCGTCAAATTCAAATATCCCGCGACAGAACCGTTTCCGCTAAATAGGTGCTGCAGAACCGGAAATTGTTTATCGATCCAGCTTGTTACAGATAATTTATGATTATACATTTATACAATTGCATGTCATTTTTTGCCTGCAATATGACCGGAGCAAGTTAAACCCATCCGCACAAAACCATTGTTTTATAGGCTTTCCATCCGTTTTTCTGGAAAGAATGCGGGCTTCCCGTTTTGGACTGCAGCGTGAAGCCCCAAAAACGAGCTTGTAGGCAGATCTCCAGAAATGCACATTTCCATACCTGTAAGCCGCATGAAATCAGAAGTTCTTGTTGTACACCCACTATTTTGGACAGCTGTGATTTGAAATCAGCCACTTTGTCCTCAGGAAAAGGATGCTCAGACTGGTCGACAAGCAGAAATTATTTTAAGAGATCGGGTTTGCGCTGCTCGAGCTTACTTTTAAGACGATATTGCGAAGCAGACATCTCGAAATGACCTTTAAAACACCGTGCGAATATTTTGGCCTCTGGCCATCCCACGTGCTCAGCAATCTGTGAAATTGGCATATCCGTCCCAACAAGCATCCTTGCCGCCGTCTCCGCCCGCTTTCTTGACAAATATCGCATCGGGGACAACCCAGTTTTGGAGCGGAATAGACGAGACAAATAAAAATGATTGATCCCCAGTTTTTCGGCAAGCTGGGGCAAGGTCCATTCCTTGGTATATTCTGTTTCAATCAATTCAATTGCCCGCCTTACGGCAACATGAAGCGTTGATGGTGTGTGATGAACATCAGTCCCGGCGGAAAAAAGAGTCTGCGCCACCTCGTGCATTACCAAAAGGAGATACGAAATCTGCAGTGGTCTTGTATTTTCAAAAATCGAGTACCGCATGGCGTAAAGATATTCAAGGTGCGAGCGGCAGCGCTTCAGCGCCACAGAACTTAATTGCGCGATACAACAATCCTTCATGGGAGGGTGGGGAAAAAAAAGTGCGGATAGCATAGGATCGTCAGCGAGCCAGGATAGTTCACGTTTAAAGATTTCCGGTGATATCAGGCAGTTGTAGAGTTCTAAAGTGCATTTCTCGTAGGCATGCCAAACACCGGGTGGCACCACCACCACGGCCCCTCGCTGCAAACGGCGAACTCCGCCGACAGAATGTTGAATCGCTGTGCCACCCAGAACGAACACGACCTCAAAGAATTCATGACAGTGCCGAGGAAAGGACTCCTGGTTTCGGTTATACAGAGTCAAAATGGTCTGGTGTTTTTGCCAGAACCACAGCTCCCGCCGGAGGGTTTTCATTATAGAAATTAATCACATTTACATTTCTATGTCCAGAGACGCAAGCACCATGTCAGGGATCAACAATCAGGTCAAAATATGGGGAGAAAAATGTCAATCCTGGGGTAACGGCAACTCGTAGCAGGTGGTATTGATCGACATTGTTCAGGCTGGACCTAGTTCAGTTTGCTCTCATAGCTGATTCCAAACCCACAAACCCAACAACAATTCTAATGAAAATCGAAACCCTCCTTACAAACTCGGCGCATGTGAAGACAATGTGCGCAATTATCTCGGTCACCCTCTTCGGATTCACAGCGGCGCGGTCTGCGGTGATAGTTCAACTTGATGGGGGGGATCCAGGCGAAGGCTATTCCCCCCTAGCTAATGTGATCGCAGTGGAGTCTTTCGGTCAACCCAATCCCAACCTCCCGGTTCAAGGCGTGGGCTTCAACACCAATGCTGACTCCATAAATATAACCTCGATAACTGGCAGTCTGTTTGGAGGATTCGGATTTCCTTCGGAGACAACTGCAAACGACGTCAATTTAGGAGATGCGATTGGTGGAATTATTTTTAACTCGGTGTCTTTAAGCATCGAAATTACTGGGCTCAACGTTGGTCAAACGTATCAAATTGATTCGTTCTTTGCACTGCTGGGCGGTTCTACGCGGTACTTTAGCATAGACACAGTTGGCTCAACGACAAGTGTCGGAACTGGGACTCTCACCAGCCCGTTCCTTGCTTATATACTGACTGAGAGTATGATGCCGGATTCCCTTGGAAATATTAACATCACCTATTCAGCATTCACTGACTCCTCTGAAACGATTACTGATTTTCCTGTTCTCAATGCTGTGAGTGTGACATCAGCAATTCCTGAGCCTTCGATTATTGGATTCCTATTTGTGGGTGCCAGCGCATTTCTTGCGAGGCGGAAAAGTGTGAATTGTTTTAACATTTAATACTCAACGAGGATTCACAGCAATCTACTACAATTCTTATGGCATGTGCAGCAAGGTTTGCTGCCATGCCATATTTTGTAACTATACGATTTGGCCATTTAAAATGAATTTATGAATATCTTCTACCCCAATTTTGGCATTTGTCTTTGACTAGAATGAATCAAGAAAGAACATCAACTGCTGAAATAGTACTCCAACAGTCAGACTCAGCCCTCGTGCTTGATGCCACAAATGGCAGCATCACCACCTTTTTAAGTCACGGTGTTATTTTGATTCCTCGCTCTTTGCAGCAGCGACCTTTGTTTCGTTTGAGGTTTAGGGACACCGATGGCTTTCCGCGTGAGATATCAAGCCTCGATCTCGTATTTAAATGCCTTTCACTCACACTTGACAAGGTGGTTTTGTCCTATCATGGTGATACAGAATCAGGTCTTTCCATTTGTATAAAAGTTGATTCCGACAAGGACAAAAGATTTCTCTGGCACCTTTCCCTGAGTCACACATTCCCTGGCTACCTTGAGTGGATTGAATTTCCTATCGTAGTGGTTCCGGGAGATTTTATTCGTCAAGGTGGTCAAGGCACTTTGTTCTGGCCAGCTGTGGAAGGCATATTAGTGGAAAGCTTGAGCCAACGGGACTTGACCCATTCCAGTTATCGACCGATTGAATACCCGAATCATGGTTGGGCCGGCTATTATCCGGGCTGTGCTCAGATGCAGTTCATGGCCTATTTTCGGCAAAACAGGGGCCTTTATCTCGCTTCACACGATGCATTTTGCACAACCAAGGAAATTGAATATGCGGCGGAAGGCGATGATGTTCGGATGATCTTTAAGCTGTATCCTGGGGCCAGGGGACAGGGAGAGTATCAAGTCCCTTTTCCAATGGTCATGCAGGCTTTTGAAGGTGGCTGGCAGGAAGCCGCAGAAATTTACCGCGCATGGGTTGAGGGAAGCGATTTGCCTTTGCCTTCTCGCCTCGCGGACAGAGCCGACCGCGAGCCATGGTTAGAAAAATCCCCAGTCATTGTCACCTATCCGGTCACTGGTGAGGGCCATCACGCCGGTCCGACCCAACCCAACGAATTTTTTCCGTTCACCAATGCCCTACCGGTCATTAAAAATATTGGACAGAAATTAGACAGCTCCATTCTCACGCTTCTCATGCACTGGGAAGGCACCGCGCCGTGGGCACCGCCCTATGTTTGGCCTCCTCGTGGTGGCAAGGAAAACTTGCAGGCCTTTGCCACAGGTCTTCATGAAATGGGGCATTATCTTGGCCTATATTGTTCAGGCCTGGCATGGACCAATACCGCAGTCACAGGTGATGGAAATTATGATCGCACGAAAGAACTCAAACGAGATGATCTGCTCCGCCACATGTGCCGCGGACCACTTGGCGAATATGAGTCCAAAATATGCAATTGCGACGAACTGCGTTGGGGTTACGACATTTGTGTCAAAACAGATTTCGCCGAGACTGTGATTGCGCAGGAAGCATTGAACATGGCATCGGCGGGAGTGGATTACATCCAGTTGTTCGACCAAAATCTTGGCGGGGCTTCTTATCAATGCCATGACCCTAGACACGGTCATCCGCCAGCCCCTGGGCCTTGGCAGACAGACGCGATGCGCAACTTCCTGGGACGCATCAAAGACAAACTCGTGAAAGCCGGATATGACCATGTGCGTCTTGGCTGTGAGGCCGCGGCAGCCGAGCCTTACATTGAGCATTTGCCATTGAATGACCTGAGGTTTTTTATTGGATTTTCCTACGGCCGCCCGGTTCCGGCCTTTGCGTATGTCTTTCACGAATACACCACAAATTTTATGGGAAACCAATGTCTGGTGATGGAAACGATTGATGGGAAAAAATCTCCGAACAATCTCGCTTTGCGCCTGGCGTATAGCTTCTGTGCAGGAGATCTCCTCACTGTTGTTTTGAAAAACGGGGGCGACATCCATTGGGCTTGGTGCGAAAAGTGGGATGTTGATCCCCCCGATCAAGAGAAACATTGGAAATTTATCCGGCACCTTAACAAGTGGCGTCAAGGCGCTGGAAAATTGTTCCTGTATTTTGGCAGGATGATCAAGTCACAGGAACTTGAAGGTCTTTTTGAGGTGCCTCTGCATCTCACATCAGGAGAAGTGATCCAGTATCCCAGTGTTCTGACATCAAGTTGGAGATCCAAAGATGGTGAGGTTGGGCATTTTTTCGTCAATTATTTGGATTCAAGGCAGGAGGTCACACTGGACTTTGACTGCTTCATTCTTCGAAATCCCGGTGAGCGGGAAGCAGGCCAGATCTTGCCTGCTCGCAGCACGATTGACGTCCCACCGATGACAGCTGTTTTAGCATTATCCAAATCCTGTCGAAACGAGGCACAAACACTTAAAGAATTTGTGCACTGACCAACAAAAAATGCAATCGGCCGAAATTCTTGAAAATAGAGGCTGTTGTTTTTTTGCATCTATTGGTTGACGAAGTGGGCAGAGTCATCGTTTATTGTTTGAACATTTAAATCTTAAAACTCAAACCAGCAATGACAATGGCGTTGTAGGCATAGCTCGCGTTGCCGTTTTTATTTCTTCCAAATGCTCTTACCTCCAATCAAAACCATACAGGTCCCTTCCTTGAAAAAGCACCTTTTACTGGCTTGCTCCGTGCTGACCTGCTTGGGCGCGAACTCTTCCTCCCCAGCGTTGAGCATGCCCTCCATTTTTGGAGATCACATGGTTCTTCAGCAAGACCAGATCCTGAGGTTTTGGGGAAAAGGTGATCCCGATTCCACAATCACGGTTCGGTTCCGGGAAAAGTCATCCACCACAATTGTGGATGCGGATGGGCGCTGGAATGCCAAAATGGGCCCATTTTCTGCCGGTGGGCCGGATGAATTAAGCGTAAGTAGCACCTCTTCGGATACTTTGTCCTTCGAAGATGTCCTCGTTGGGGAGGTCTGGCTGGCTTCCGGGCAATCGAATATGGCGATGACCATGGCCGACCACTACCCCTCCGAGGAAATCAACAAGGCCGCCTACAGTGGGCTGAGGATCTTCCAAATGTTCACCTCCATGCAAGCCCAACCCGCGGATGACGTTGCCGGCAAATGGATCGTGTGTTCACCCGAGGAAGTGGCGAAGATTTCTGCGGTTGGCTACTTCTTTGGACGGGATCTCCATCTGGCCCTCAAAATCCCCGTCGGGATGATCATCAACTCCTGGGGAGCGACCCCCGCTCACGCGTGGACTCCCAAGGAAATTCTGCGCGGGCATCCCATGTTCAACTCCCTCATAACGCAGTATGAATCAGTCAATCCCCCACCTCCGCTTGAACCGACCGCACCTGGCGTGCTGTATAACGCGATGATTCATCCTGTCGCCGGATTCGGCATGCGAGGATTTGTGTGGTTTCAAGGGGAAAGTGACGCGCTCGCCGGCAACTCGAAATCGTACCAAACTCTCCTGCCCCTCATGATTGCAAGCTGGCGCTCGGCCTGGGGCCGCGAGGATATTCCCTTTCTCATTGTGCAACTAGCCAATTTTATGAAGTTCACAAAAGATCAACTCGGTCCGGATGGCATCGCCGACGCTTCCATCTCTGCAAAACTGCCCCCCGGTGACAGCACTTGGGCGGAACTTCGCGAAGCACAGGCCATGACCGCCCGTCTGCCTGGCAACGGCATGATCGTGACCACTGATATCGGAGACCCTGAAGAAATTCACTTCGGAAACAAAATGGAAGTAGGTCGCCGCCTTGTTCAGCTAGCCCTGTCCCAGGTCTATGGCCAGGAGATTGTTTATCATGGGCCGAAACATGAAGGGGTAACCCAGGAGAATGGATCCTTACGGGTTCATTTCTCCACCAGCGGTGGAAAATTGCAGCTCACGGCAGGCAACGAACTCCGAGGATTTGCCATAGCCGGAAAGAACAAAAAATTCCGCTGGGCCACCGCGGAAATCCAAGAGAAAGACGTCATTCTTTCCCACCCTGACATCACTGAGCCTGTGGCTGTGCGCTACAACTGGGCCAACAATCCGACCGGAAACTTGGCCAATGATTCCGGATTACCTGCCGAACCCTTCCGCTCGGACGATTGGCCTGGAATAACCAAATAGCAAGCATCGATTGGGGACGCTCCCCATCGTCAAACACTTCCTTTTACGGCGTCGCACGCTGTAAAACCGTCTTGCTTGTGCGCTTCGAAGTCGCCTACGGTGCTTCGCAAGTGAGAAACCGGTTGTCCATTACGAAATCAAAAGGGGAAAAAGTCGATATTCATCGTCTCTGGGAAAATGTGACCCGGAGTATCATTCTTGAGTATGCGTAACATCTGGCACATCTACCCCAAAAAGCAGAACCGTCATATTGTGGATGGATGACAGATCTACAAAGTTCGATAGAAGTTCTCAAAGTTGACGTGGCAGGGCGGGTGATAACGCCCAAGGAGA
>JBGSVX010000280.1:0-3529 GCA_041752795.1 Terrimicrobiaceae bacterium | reverse complement strand
GATGACATCACTAACCTCTTTTTCAACTTCCCTGGCTGAGGCGCCGGGATACGGGGTAATGATCAGGGCGTCTTTGATCGTGAATTCCGGATCCTCCAAACGTGGCAAATGTTTGTAGGACCAAATCCCCAATGCCACCATCAGGAAGGCAAAAACCAGAGTGACTGTCTTGTTGCGTATCGACGCCTCGGCGATATTCATCGGAAAAACATCAAGGGGTTTGCATACGCTGAACGGTCATTCCCTCAGAGAGAAACCGTACTCCCGAAATCACAATTTCGTCACCAGGCGTCAGAGTGGGTCCGACCACATTCACTGTCTGACCCGTGATCTGGCGCATTTCGATGGGCACCTGGGAAACGGTCAGCACCTTGGGGTCCAATTTCCATAGCGAACTTTTGCCATCGGATGTGGAGACCGCGCGCAGGGGGATTTGAAATAGGGATTCTTCTGCGGCATTGGCCGACGGAGTTCTTTTCAGACGCAAGAGCACGGTGCAGGTCATTCCCGGCAAAATGTTCTGACCCTCCGGCGGGTAGAGATTAAAAGTCACAAGAAAAGTTCTCGCCGAGCGGGAGGCTTCGGTTCCAAAGGATTTCAATTCCAGATCAAAGGTGCGTCCCGGAATGGCAGGAAACTCGACTTTGGCCTCCAATTTTTCGCGCGCATTTTCTGCGGTGAATCCCTGACCCGCAAGCGACATGTCCGACTCGGGGATTTGGATATCCACTTCGAGGGTCGCATTATTTTGAAAAACGAGCACCGGCTGACGTACCTGCACGTTTTGAAAATTATTGACCATCGTGCGGGCGACACGTCCATCAAAGGGTGCCACCATCCGGGTATCCTCCAAGGCCCGTTGGGCCTCGCGCAGGGCCGCTTCCGTAACTCCAAAGGCCCGTTGAAAGCGGTCCAACTCACTGCGGGAAATCACTCCGCGCTGATGCAATTGAGTCTGCCTTTGCAGTTCATTGCGGGCGTTCGTGAAGTCCGCACTGGCTGCGTCAACGCGCGCCACAAAGTTTGCCTCATCCAATCGTCCCAGCAGGGCACCGGCTTTGTAAACAACCCCCTGGGTTGCTGGAAACTCAATGAGCCGCCCAGCCACATCAAAGGACATCTCCGAGGAGTCCGCTGCCGCAACTTCCCCGGGGAACCTGCGAAAAGGCGCTTCTCCGGGATTTTCGAGAACAATCGTCTGCACCGGTGGAGCCACCGGCTTCTTTTCCTCATCAGGCGAACACGCCGTCAGAACCACCAGGAGAAGGAGTCCCCCAACAAATCGAAAATATGCAATCGGCTTCATAAAATTAAGGTCTGGCGGAGCATCCGCGAAGAATCCCCCACGGGCCAGAAAAATCTGGTTTTAGCGGTGGATGGGTGGGATTGGAGAGATGCCGTCCCCGGCGTCCGGGTTTTCAACCTACGGAAAAAATGGCAGAATCCAAGGCACCATCAAGACACTCACAATCATCACAAGAATCGAAAAGGGAACTCCCACCTTCACGAAATCCCCGAACCCATAATTTCCCGGGCCCACGACGAGCGTGTTCACCGGGGAAGAAATGGGGGTCATGAATGCCGTGGAGGCCGCAAGAGCCACAATCATTGCAAACGGATAGGGAGAGGCCCCGAGGTCTGCGGCCATGGCCAGTGCGACCGGTGCCATCAGAACGGCTGTGGCCGTGTTGGAAATAAACAGCCCGAGCATGGCCGTGATCACAAACAACGCAGCAAGCACTCCATATTGGCCGGCACCACTCGTGATGGACATCAATCCCTCGGCAGCGAGTTCGACCCCGCCGGTTTTTTGAAGAGCCACCGAAAATGGCAGCATGCCAATAATGAGAATGAGACTTTTCCAGTGGATGGATCGATAGGCACTATCAAGGTCAATGCAACGCAAGGCGCCCATCAGAAGGCACGCAATAAATGCTGCCAACACATTCGGAACGATCCCGCTCACCATCAATCCCACCATCACCACCAAACAAATGAGTGCCTGCACCGACTTGCCTTGAACCGGCAACACCTGGGATTTTTCGGTTGGCAGATTCAAAACGACCACGTCCGAGACATGGTTCAATCGCGAAATCTCTTTCCATGGCCCGACCAGAAGCAGGGTGTCGCCAATTCTTAGAGGCTCCTTCAAATGACCTGACTCCATCGCGTGCTGACCCCGGCGCAGACCCAGAACGGTCAGCCGGAAACGGCTCCGGAAATTTGAGGAAATCACTGTTTTTCCAATCAGATCGGAATCGGCAGATATCATCACCTCCACCATGCCAATCTCCTGCGACCGGTCGCTGAAATAGGCACCGGTCATTGGCAGTTTTTCCAGAGAGAGTCTCGGACACGCCTCGTCCGGATCCACGGACGGAGAAAAAATGTCCACCAGCAGAATATCCTCTGCCTCGAAAACCGATTGACCATTCGGGGACACGAGGTCCTTTTTTCCCTTGCGCTCAATGCCCAGCACATTGATTCCCGAATCATCCCGCATGTTGATTTCCTGAAGGGTTTTTCCAATCATGGAAGAACCGGGCATCACCCGCAAGCGCAACTCCCGGTTTTTGAGTCCATATTTTTCGATCCAATCCATGAGGCTGACCTGACGGCTCGTGTCTGCGGTCGTTGGCGTTTTGGAACTCAGCCACCTGCGGGCAAAGAGCATGTAAGCAATACCGAGGGCAAGGATCGGCAGGCCAAATGGAGTGAAACTAAAAAATCCAAATCCCTCCGAGCCGCCCCGGATCAATTCGCTATTAATGACAAGGTTTGGTGCCGTGGCCACAAGGGTCATCATGCCACTGATTAGCGCCGCCATCGAAATGGGCATCATGAGCTTGCTTGGAGCCGCGCCGGTGATTTGCGAAATTCGAAGCGCAACCGGAATAAAAATAGCAACCACCCCGGTCGAACTCATAAACGAACCCAACGTCGTGACCACGCCCATGAGCAGCCCGGTGAGCCGTGATTCATTTTTTCCTGCGGTCCGAATCAGCCAATCTCCGAGTTGTTGAGCCACGCCTGTGCGAACCAATCCCTCGCCAATAACAAAAAGGGCCCCGAGGAGTACAATGCTCGAATCACTGAAACCTGCCAGTGCCTCGCCCATGGTGATTATGCCGGTCAGAGGCAGTAACGTCAGCATGATCAACCCGACTGCATCCATGCGAGGTTTGTTGATGGCAAACATGGCAATCGCTGCACCAAGCAGCACGAGCACAATAGCAAGTTCCTGATTCATAAAATTTTTTTACAGCGCAACAACTTGAACGGAAACTTCTAAACGGTCAAAGGCATCCGGCGGTCCGGACCATGACCCCGACAGCGGAGATGCCTGAGCGGGGTGGGGGGCCACACCCACCGAGATGTGTTCATCTCCTGCTAGTGTAGTGTTTGCTAAATAGCTACTCATAACCCGAGGTTTGGTGGTTCATGGCGGCACGGGCGCGTTGGATCTTGGCGAGGATTTCCTTTCCCTCGGCCTTCCAGACGTAGCGTTTCGGGTTTTCATCCCGGTCGG
>JBGSVX010000279.1:0-7556 GCA_041752795.1 Terrimicrobiaceae bacterium | reverse complement strand
CGGCCGGGCGAGGGGGAAGCACTGGAAGATTTTCGAGGACGGTTTCTTCGGGTTCGTCTTCCAAGAGATCGGGCTGATTGTCCCGGATGATTTGCACGCGCGTGCTCCCTCCCACGCGGGTGAGCATCGTGAAGGGACTTGTCTGGGTGAGCTGACTTTTGAGTCGATTGATTTTTTCCGCTGCTGCGGTGATGCCCTGCTGGCTTTCGTGGTCTGCAAGGAAGAGGTATCCGTGCTGAAGGAGCGGGGGAAGTTTGCGTCCCTGGAGGCGTTTGTGGACCCTCATGATGCGCCCGACCAACTGGGTTCCAAAATCGGTGTCCCGGATTTTGCGGAGAGATAGCATGCAAAAGGCACGCGGCGCATCAAAGCCGAGCGCCGCTGCCAGCTTGAAAATGAGGACCTCTTTGGATTCATCAACCGCCATGGAAAGAAAACTTTCGTCCGGTTCTTTTGCGGTGTGAACACTCACGGTGCTTTCTGGAAAACCGAGTTTGAGAAGAGAAGTCCGGATTTCGGAAATATTTTCATCAGAGTTGGCCTGGATCAGCAGAAGGGGCACGAGCGAGATGCCTTGTTCGACGAGAGTGCTTTTGATTTTTCCGTGTGTGGTCACGGCATCCTGCAACGCGGCGGCTTCAAAGTCTGCGAGAGCGACCTGGTCCGGCGGGGAGATATAGGCAATGGAGCGAACGGCGGGTTTGATGAGGCCCGCCTTGACGGCCTCTTCGCGGGAGACGGTCACACGGTGGAGGTCAACGATCCTTGCAGCCCGCGTGAACTTGTCGGCATCATCATCGTCCGGGGTTGCCGTAATCATGAGGCTGTAATCCGGAACAAGAACCTCCCGGAAGAATTCCACCGACCGGGTTTCTGAACCGAGACCATGATGCGCTTCGTCAATCACCACGCCGATCCGGAAGCCGCGCCTTCGCAGGCCGGCCAAAAATCCATCCAGCGATGGCAGGCGTTCGTCATCTTTCCTCAGCTTGCGGGCATCGGCGGAGGCAGCCACAACGGAGGCCCATGTGAGGACAAACGTATCGCCCGCGCGGGTGCCATTGACTTTTCGGTCCAAGGCAAGATCTCTCACGCGCAGTCCGGGATGATGATCCCGCAGGGAGGCGGCCGCCTGACCGACGAGGCCCTTGAATGGGGCGAACCAGAACCAAACGATCTTTTCCTCACAGGCAAATTTCTCGCAAACCGCTCCGGCAATGAGAGTTTTTCCCGAGCCGGTGGGAGCCTTTAGCAGGGAGGCTCCATTGTAGGAAAAAATCCGGCGATCATCATTCTGGGCCTCATCATAGAGACCCTTTGCCCCGCGCATGAGATCGAGCAGGTTGTCAATGTAGGTTTGCTGGAAGGGCTTGGGAACAATCACTGCGCACCTCCTGAGTTTTTTCCAAATCGGTCAATGAGGGTTTGGGGAATGGGGAGGATGCTCACACGGGGATCGGCAAACCGTGCTGCCAGGGCCTCGGGCTGCCATGTGTAAATCACCGCTCCGGGCTCGATCTCTTTTTCCAAACGCTGCAACAGGGCCTCGGTGATGGATGTCAGATAAAACAGCCCGGCCTCTTTCCTTGCATACAAACGCCCGGAGGCCATCGCACCTTCAAGGATCAAATCCCCACAATGCATGAGCTGCAAAAAGGTCCACACCTGCCCGTGCTCGATCTTTCGAACAACCCGCGAAATGGGAATGCGCCGTGTTTGCAAATAGGCAAAACTCCCTCCCGTGCCGGGCGTGTCCCCATAACCGGAAATGACGTTGGCAACCCTTTGACGCAACACATCCCGACACAGATTCTTATCAGGCTCTTCGGCGGTCGCCTCTGTGTTGGAGATCAAAATGAAACGGCGGGGTGCGTCACCAGGATTTGCCGCGTTCATTTTCAAGACAGCATGGGCAGTTGTTCCGGAACCTCCGAAAAAGTCCAAAATCAGGTCGCCGGGGTTGGATGCGATTTGCAGGATGCGTTCGATGAGGCGGACGGGCTTGGGGGTTGAGAATGCCGACTCGCCTAAAATTTCTTTCAGTTCCTTGTTCCCTGCTCGCGTTGTTCCAACATCCCCGCCAAACCAGATCGACTCAACTGGCCGCCCGTCCAGTTTATTGAGATAAATTTTTCGAATTATCCTTGTTTCTTCATCCCGAAAAACAATCTCACCGGTTCGGATCTTTTCTGCCATCGTTTCCCGACTCCACCGCCAACCCTTTGCCGGAGGTTTGATTTTTTTGCCAGAAGGAGTGGTGAGCTCATAAATCAGATTGGGGCGAAGAAGAGCATTTCGAACATCACCTGATCGCCATGGACCATTTGGATCATCATCAGGGTTCGAGTAACTGGTATTGTGCGCGTCTGTTCTGGGAACATCATTCAAACAGAAAGAACCAGAGGCGGAATACGCAATGATATAGTTATGGTGAAGCGATATTTTTCCCGAGTAACCTTTCGGCTGAACGCTGTGCTGCCAGACAATATTGGCCACAAAATTCGCCTCCCCGAACACCTCATTCATGAGCATGCCAAGGTGGAGCATTTCATTGTCATCGATGGAAACGAAGATGGCGCCATCTTGGGCGAGCAGGTCCCGGGCGAGGGTGAGGCGCTGGTACATGAACTCGATCCAGAGGGAGTGTCTCCATGCGTGGTCCTTGTCCACGAAGCGGTCATTGTAAACGAAGTCGCGGTTGCCTGTGTTGTAGGGAGGATCGATGGTGATGCATTTGACCTGACCCGCGTAGGCGACGGCGAGTGCGCGCAGGCCATCGAAGTTGTCGCCTTCGAGAATCAGGTTTTCGCACCGGCCCTTTTCGGGGGCGGAGAGTTCGGGGATGGGATCCAAAGCGACAAAGTCAGAGTTGAGGGCGCGGTCATGTTCGATGGCGTCCCGTTCCCAGACCAGCCCGAAGCGCCGCCGGTCGCGGGCCTCCAAGAGCTCGACAAGCTGTTCCTTGGTCAGGTCGCGGTAATTTTGTCGGGGCATCGGAAACGATGACCGTATTTTCTGAGCCGCCCCTCGTCAAGAATCCCTGCCGATTTGCGTGCGCATTGTTTTCCAAAATTTTGCATTGGACGGAGGCGTTGACGCGATAGGAATGGGGGATGGGAAATATACTGAAAATTGGTATTGTGGGGGCTGGCGGGATTGTGCGTCAGAGACACCTGCCCGGGATCATGGGGTCAGGCCTTGCTGAGATTGTGGCTGTTTCGAATTCCACGTTGGGAAGCGGTCAAAAGTTTTGCGGGGAGTTTACTCTCAAGGCAGAGGCCATCGCGCACTGGCAGGAACTCGTGGACCGGGCGGACATTGATATTGTATGGATCGGTGCCGCACCGTTTCTCCATGCGCCGGTGACCGTGGCCGCTCTGCTCGCCGGCAAACACGTGTTTTGTCAGGCCCGGATGGCAGGCAATCTCACCGATGCAAAAACCATGTTGGAAGCCGCCCGTGAACGCCCCGAACTGGTCACCATGCTTTGCCCTCCCCCACATGGCCTCGAAATTGATGCCTTTGTGAGGAATTTGCTCTCTTATCGTATTGTTGGAGATCTGCGGAGCATCCGGGTTTCGAGTCGGAACGGTGCTTTCTTGGACGCGAGTCAGCCGGCCCACTGGCGCCAGAGATCGGATATCAGCGGACAAAACATCATGGCCCTTGGAATTTATGTTGAGGTCCTCGAGCGATGGTTCGGACCACTGAGCGTGGAATCCGCGAGCGGACGGGTTTTTGTGCCCGAGCGGGATGGGGTCCAAATCAAAATCCCCGATGCCCTCATCGTGCTTGCCAGTTTGCAGAATGGCACGCCGGCTTGTCTGGAATTCAGCGGAGTCCATGCGGGAGCCCCGTCCGATGTGCTGGAATTGGCGGGCACGCGGGGTGTCCTGCGCGTCGAGATGCTGACCGGTCGGGTGACCTTGGAGAGTGACGGGCTGACGGAGGATCTCATTCCGCCGCCCGAGGTGATCCGGCCATGGAGTGTGGAGGAAGATTTTTTGAATGCGGTCGCAAACCCCGGCCTTTCCCGACCTCATCCCGATTTTGAAGATGGCTTCGCCTACATGCAGGTCATCGCGGCGGTTTGGGATCGTTTGAACTTCGGACCACGAACAGATATCCCATGAAATCTGTCGTTCTAGTGAGTGGCGGGATGGATTCGGTCGCGGCGCTCTACTCCGCCTCACAATCCTCCGAAGTGATTGCGGCCCTGAGCTTCCACTATGGGTCCAAACACAATGACCGCGAAATCCCGTTTGCCAGGTGGCATGCCGCACAGCTTGGGATTCCTCATGTGGTGATTCCGCTCACTTTTATTGCGGAGGAATTTTCCTCGGACCTTTTGGCCAAAGGCGGAGAAATCCCCAAGGGTCATTACGAAGAGGAATCCATGAAAAAAACCGTGGTCCCATTTCGCAATGGAATCATGCTTTCCATTGCGGCGGGATTTGCAGAGAGCCGGGGCGGAGACGCGCTGGTCATTGCCGCGCACTCCGGAGACCATGCGATTTATCCTGACTGCCGGGAGGAATTTCTTTCGGCGATGGCGGATGCCATCCGGCTTGGTTCGTATGCCAAGTTGGAATTGGTGAGGCCCTTCGTCTTTTGCAGCAAAGCAGACATTGCAAAACGCGGCTTAGAAATTGGCGTGGACTTTTCCAAAACATGGTCCTGCTACGTTGGCGGGGAAATCCACTGCGGGGAATGCGGCACCTGCGTTGAACGTCGGGAAGCGTTCCAAGTCGCAGGCCTCACAGATCCCACCACCTACCTCTCAAACGGTCCCCTGCCCCCCAAACCCAAAGCATGTTGATCTCGGAAATTTTTTACTCGATCCAGGGAGAGGGGGAACTCACCGGGGTGCCATCCATTTTTGTGCGCACCTCGGGCTGCAATCTCCGTTGCGCATGGTGCGACACTCCCTACGCGTCCTGGAACCCCGAAGGCACAGAAATGAATGTTGCCGACATTCTCTCCGAGGTTGCCAAATACCCGGGAAAACATTGTGTTTTAACCGGAGGCGAACCCATGATCGCCCGCGGAATCCGTGATCTGGCATCAGCACTTCAAACCAACGGATATCACATCACCATCGAAACCGCAGGAACCATCGCCCCGAACGGCATCGCATGCGACATGGTTTCGCTCAGCCCGAAATTCGCAAACTCCACCCCACTGCCAGGCACCATCGACCCCGCATGGATCAAACGTCATGAACAAACCCGATGGCAACCGGATATCCTCGAAGACTGGATCTCCAACTACCCGTTCCAATTAAAGCTCGTCGTCGCCTCCGAATCCGAAGCCCGTGAGGCCCTGACCCAACTAAAAAACCACCTCCCTGACCTGACTTCCTCCAAAATCTTTTTGATGCCCGAAGGCACGGACACGGAAACCCTCCGAGCCCGCGCGGACTGGCTGATTGATTTTTGCAAAATGACCGGCTGTCGCTACTGCGACCGCCTCCACATCCACCTCTTTGGCAATACCAAGGGAACTTGAGTTACCTCATGTTATTTTCTGCAAGCAGGCGGTCGAAGCGTTTGGCGGGGTTTGAGTAGAAGGGATATCGGCGGGAGTCGCCGGCGGAGGGTTTGAATCGCCAGTGTTTGTAGGGCCAGAGCCAGTATTCCGGGTGTTCGCGAATGACTCCTTCCAGAACGTCCCAAGTGCGTTGGGTGAGTTCTTGAACGGAGGTTCGGGAATCGAAGGGGATTTCCGGATGCCAAACGATTTTGTAGCGACCGCCGGGGATCGGGCGGCATTCGAGGGGGACGATGGAGGCGCCTGTTTTGAGGGCAAGGGCCGCATGCATTTGGGTGATGCTGGTTTTGAGACCGCCGAACTGCAGGATAACCGTACTGCCCAGTTTGGGGTCAAGGCTCAGATCCGCGAGAAACCCGAATTTGCCCCCGGCGCGCAAATTTTTCATCATGCGCAACATGGCCCGTTCGCGGGGAATGATGGGGTGACCTGTGCTGCTTCGGAGTTTGTCAAAGATCGGACCGAGCAGGGGGTTTTTGAATTGCTGGGCGACGAGTGGCATCTGACAGATCCCGTAGGCGCCCGCGAGTCCCACCCACTCAAAATTCGAGTAATGCATGGTGGCGTAGATGGCGGGACGTTCGGGGTCCGAGTTGCAGGCACTTTCGCTAATTCCTTCGAAGTCCACGAGTTGTTCAATTTTTGCGGGGGTGAGGTTTGGAGCCCATGCGAGTTCAAGCATGGTTCTTGCGAACGATTGATACGAAGCGCGCCCGATTTCGTGTTTCCGGGTTTGGGAAAGGGAATCTCCAAAAGCGGCGTCAAGGTTCGCAAGGGCAACGCTTCGTCCGCGGCGGTCAAAGGTCCATCCCATCGAGCCGGCGAGAGCAGCCAAATGCCTGAGCATGCCAAAGGGCATGGCGGCGGCGAACCGGCAGCCCATCGACAGGCCAAAAAATTCCGCCCGGTGACGCAGCGAAATTTCGGGGGTCATGGAGCCGCTTCGGTTTGCTCGATGCGCGGAAACAGGGGAACCGGGGTGCCAAGGAGGTGACCATCCGGCAGACCTCCCCAAGCGAGGTGGCTGGAATCCTGCACCGAGGTGATCCCCAATTGCTGCATCATGGCCGCAGAGGCATCCGGCAGGACTGGAGCATAGAGGATGGCAAGAATGCGCAAGCCTTCGGCGAGGCCATAGAGAACTTCATCCAATTCTGCGCTGCGATCGGGATCCTTGGCCAGTTTCCATGGGGTCGTTTCCTCGATGAATGTATTGCATCGCACAACAAGCCCGGAGGCCGCTTCCATGGCGGCGTGGGGCTCATTTCGGGAGAATGCCTGATGATAAAGGCGGATCGCCTCGACGGCTGCGGCCTCCAACGGAGACGAGGCCGGGCGTTTGAGACTGCCCTGACGGTATCGCGCGGTCATGTTTAATGTCCGGTTGAGCAAATTGCCGAGTCCATTTGCGAGATCCGAGTTGTAGCGAATGATCAGGCGTTCCTCGGAAAATTCCATGTCCTGACCAGTGACCGCCTCGCGCATGAGGTAATACCGGAGGGCTCCCGCGCCGAATTTGTCGGCAAGCGCCAACGGGTCCACGACATTACCCAGGCTCTTGCTCACTTTGTCGCCGCCCAGATTGATGTAACCATGCACAAGCAAATTCGGGATGGCCTCATCGGCAAAGCCCATCGCGTGAAGCATGATGAGCCAATAGACACCATGTGCCGGCACAAGAATGTCTTTGCCAATCACATGATAATCCGCAGGCCAGAGGCGGTCGAAACGCTCATCCGATCCGTAGCCCACAAAACTGATATAATTGATCAGCGCATCAAACCAGACATAGGTTACAAAATCAGGGTCAAAGGGAAGTTCGATCCCCCATGCCAGGCGGCTCTTCGGGCGGGAGATGCAGAGATCGCCGGTGAGTTTTTCAACGGCGTTTTTGAGTTCCAGCTGACGAAAGGCCGGGGTCACCAAATCCGGCCGGCTCGCGAGTAGCCCGAGCAGCCAGTCTTTATTTTCCGCCAGACGGAAATAATAGTTTTCCTCTTCAACAA
>JBGSVX010000278.1:0-2372 GCA_041752795.1 Terrimicrobiaceae bacterium | reverse complement strand
GAGTGGTCGGACAAGGCCTGTGAGGCCGTGGCTCCGGGACTACGCGACCGCCTGCCGGCACTTGCCTCCTCCTCTATGCCCTGTGGAGTGCTGCGGGAAGAACTTCGCAAAGAATGGGGACTTGCCAAGGCCCCGATTGTGAGCGCCGGGGGGGGTGACAACATGATGGCTGCCATTGGCACCGGGAATGTGAGCAAAGGTGGCGTCACCGCCAGCCTCGGAACCTCGGGAACGCTCTTTGCTTTTTCCGACAAAGCAATCATCGACCCGCAGGGAGAAGTCGCCGCATTCTGTGACAGCACCGACCACTGGCTGCCTCTGGTTTGCACAATGAACCTCACACTCATCACCGAACATGTGCGGATAATGTTTGGCTGGAGTCATTCCGAAATGGATGCTGCGGTCAGCTCCGAAAAGCCAGGAGCCGGCGGCCTTGTCTTTTTGCCGTATCTTACCGGCGAACGAACCCCGGACCTTCCCTCCGCCCGCGGCGTGATGACCGGCCTGTCTCTGACAAATTTCACGCCATCGGGCCTTGCCCGCGCGTCAGTTGAAAGTGTGCTGCTCGGCCTCGGCTACGGGCTAGAACGCTTCAAGGCTCTGGGTGTTCCGGTAAAAATGGTGAGACTGACAGGAGGAGGAAGCAACAGCCCGGTCTGGCGCCAAATGTGTGCAGATATTTTTGGAGTGCCGACCGTGGCCCTCGATAGCGGCAAAGGAGCCGGGTCGGGAGCCGCAATCCAAGCCGGATGGTGCGCTACATTGGCTGACGGCCAGAAGGTCTGCCTAGGGGAAATCTGTGAGCGCCTCGTCACGACGGATCCATCCACGGTCTGCGAACCGGATCCCAAAACCCATGAAGTCTATTCCGGGCTTCTGCAAAAATCCAACACCCTTCGCTCGGCCCTTGTGCCTGCGGGCCTGCTGAAATGAGACTTGTGCTCGCAGCCACCGGCGCAAGTGGTGCCATCTATTTGCAGCGTTTGTTGGATGCTCTCGCCGGAGGCGACCACGAAATCCACCTCGTGTTCACCGGTTACTCGCGTCAGGTCATTACCGAAGAGTTGGGGGAACTGCGCCTCCCTGATGGCGTGATCTCGCATTCTGACAAAAGCATGAATGCTCCCTTCGCCAGTGGAAGTGCGCTTTTTGACGGCATGGTCATAGTTCCCTGTTCGATGGGCACCATGGGTCGAATCGCAGCCGGAACCAGCGAATCCCTGATTCTCCGGGCGGCAGATGTCTTTCTCAAAGAACGCCGGAAACTCCTCCTCGTTCCGCGCGAAACCCCATGGAACCTTATCCATGCGCGCAATGCGGTCACGGTGATCGAGGCCGGTGCGACCCTCATACCGGCCAGTCCATCATTTTACACACGTCCGGCAACAATGGAGGCCCTTGCAGACACCGTGGTTTGGCGCATCCTGGATCAACTCGGAATCCCTGCCCCCAATGCCTGCCGGTGGCAGGAACCTTCGTGAGTTCGGCGGAGTTGGTCCTGTTACTCCTGGCGGGTTTGCTGGCCGGTGGCATGAATGCGGTGGCCGGTGGTGGAACGATCTTAACTTTTCCCGCGCTGTTGGCTTTTGGCATGCCTGCCATTCGAGCCAATGCAACCAGCACCCTCGCCCTTGTATTAGGAATCATCGGAAGCGCCTATGCCTATCGCTCGCACATGCCGGTGGTGAAACCCATGCTTGTTCGTTTCGGGCCGGCCAGCGTTGTTGGAGGGCTTGCCGGAGCATGGGCTTTGACGATCACTCCGGAGGAACTCTTTTCCAAAATGGTTCCGTTTCTCCTGCTCTTCGCCACGGTGCTCTTCATGGCGCAAGGGATCGTAAAAAAATATCTGGGATCCCCCCACCCCAGCCATCAAAGCACCTGGGGCCTGCCCGCCCAGTTTCTCATTGCCCTGTATGGAGGTTATTTCGGCGCAGGCATCGGCATTCTCATGCTCGCAGCCTTTGGATTCATGGGCCTCAACAGCATTCACCAAATGAATGCGCTGAAGACCATTCTGGCCGCAGGCATCAATCTGATTGCCGCCATCTTTTTTGTTATTTCCGGCTTGATCGAATGGCCCCAGGCTGCGGCACTAACTGTTGGATCAACCTTCGGATACTTTGCGGGCGCGCATTATTCTCAAAAAATTCCAGAAGCGCGGGTACGCCAGATCGTGATTCTTATCGGCCTGTTCATCACCGCCTACTTGTTTTGGCAGCAGATTCTTCCGCATTGAAGAACCTGATCGGGAATTGAGGCCTTCATTTTCTGGCGACGCCATGGGGCGGATTGAATTGCAGCAAAAGCAGGATTAACCCAAGTTTCTTATGGAAGTCGTGGAAGCCGCATAAAACCAAGGGGGTCTCTGC
>JBGSVX010000277.1:0-4971 GCA_041752795.1 Terrimicrobiaceae bacterium | reverse complement strand
CACTTGCTACTGTAAATACAGGTAAAAGTCGTTTAGTCAATATATATTACGATAATAATTTACTTATTACTTGCTACATTTTTGGGCATATTCATTGATTTTCAACGACTTATAAAAAAATTAGGGGGAAGTTAGGCTAAGTCCCGATCCCTTCGGGTGTTGGCAGCGGATTGGGCGGTCCTGACAAGCAGGCCCCTCCAGAGGAGTCCATTTTGCAAGGTGAGCCCATCACAATTTGCCTCTGATGGAGGATCCTGGTTGGACGCTGCGCTCTTGCCAGCAGCAAGCCCGTCTCCCTTCGGGTGTTGGAAAAGGACCGGGTATTGATCTCAGGCAGGCTGCAGTTGTTGGACGGATGAAGACGGGATTCGACGGTAGTAACTGTCGCGTTGCATTGGCACACGTCCCGCTTCGCAAATTGCCTTTTCAAGGGCCAAAACCGTTTGTTGCTGAGGCGTTTTCGCCCCGGCCATGTGAAAGATTTTTTCTTCGATAATCGTCCCGTGGAGATCGTCAACCCCGTAATTGAGGGCAACCTGGGCCAATGGAAGGCCAAGGCTGATCCAATAGCCGGTGATGTGTGGAATATTGTCGAGGTAGATGCGTCCAATGGCCAAATTGCGGAGCTCCTCAAATGCGGTGGCATGGGGA
Source organism: Terrimicrobiaceae bacterium (assembly GCA_041752795.1). Taxonomy (GTDB): domain Bacteria; phylum Verrucomicrobiota; class Verrucomicrobiia; order Chthoniobacterales; family Terrimicrobiaceae; genus JAJTZA01. The sequence continues at coordinate 4,320 of JBGSVX010000277.1, read as the reverse complement.
GTGCCTTTGAGCACCGGACGGGCTCCATCGGGCTCAAACGCAAAAGGAATGAATCCTGTGAATCCTCCCGTTTCGTCCTGAAGCTCCCGCAGTCGGCGAAGGTGATCCACTCGATGATGATCCTCCTCAATATGACCGTATAACATCGTGCAGGTGCTGCGCTCGCCCATTTGATGCCATGTGCGATGGACCTCGGCCCATTCATCAGCCGTCTCCTTGCCCCGGCAAATTTTGTCACGGATTTCCTGATCAAAAATTTCGGCACCGCCTCCCGTGATCGCGCCCAGGCCATTTTCCCGGAGAATTTCCAAAGTCTCACGAAGCGGTTTTTTAAATATCCGGTCAGCGAGGTGGCGGATTTCCACCGCAGTGAACGCCTTGATCACGAGATGATCATCCAGAGCCCGCAATGAACGAAGCAGGTCAAGATACCATTCTGGACCAAACGTGGGATGCAGCCCGCCAACCATGTGAATCTCCGTGATTCCAAGGGGTAGAGAGTCCCTCACAATGTCCACGATTTCCGGCACCGACATTTCAAACGCATGATCCTCGCGTTTCTTGGCACCAAAGGCACAAAATTGGCACGAGAGCAGGCAGACATTCGAATAATTGATGTAGCGATTGTGAATGAAAGTCGCGACATTGCCATTAATTCGCTCCCGCAGAATGTTGGCGATGGCGCCGAGCCCATTCAAATCCTGAGTCGCATATAAAACGAGCGCGTCATCATCCGAAACACGCACTCCAGCGACAACCTTTTCCAGAATGGGTCGAAGTTCGGGGGCCAGAAGTCTTGGGTCAATAGGCATGAGTGAATCAGAATGAACGATTTTTTTCAGGCATCCAACGAGAATGTTCAATTAATGAAACGTCACAAAAAGCAGAACGGGCGCAAGTCTCGAAGTTGCGAATCGAAAATGGAGGTGTATGTTCAGAACGTGAAACTTTCAGTCTCCACGCTGCTGCTGGCCGCACTGCTTCTGTTTGGAGCCGTGTCGGCTCCCGCCAAGCAAGCGGACGAGCCGAAAGCATGCGCTTGTTCGAGCAAAGAGATTCCCCAACCGTCGTGTCACCACGCGGCCTCGAAGACCTGCCCCTGCCACCCGACAACCTGCTCTATAACAGAGCCTGTGACTGCGACCACGGCAAGTGTCACCGCCGGACTTCCAAAAGTGATCGCCGTTTCTTTTACTTGGGACTCCGCGAGTTTCTCAGCCCAAACAAGAAACGAGAAACCTCCATCTCCACCTCCAAAATCTCTGACCTGACCTGCGCTCAGGGCGCTCCACAGAAATGTGGACGCATCATCAGAAACTTCATCTCAACGGAGAAATACAATGAAAACCATTATTCTTTCGTTTGCCGCTCTGGCCATGGCCGTTGCAACATCCTTCGCTACAGGAAAAACCTGCGCGGATTGTTGCAAGGACAAATGCCAGGAATGCTGCAAAGGCGATTGTGGCTCTTGCTGCAAAAAGTAATTTGGCTGACGGCTAAGGGCCGTCTGACCTGATCCTACAAACGGAGCGCGCTCCCGGTTGACCCGGGGCGCGCTTCAAGGTTTTCAGGGGGTTTGCTGACGCAGGATTGACGATTTCATTAAGGAGGTTAACCTTTGAAGCAAGATGCTTGGGATTGCCTTGAAGATGCTTTTTCGCGACCGGGCAAAATACGCCATGTTGGTTTGTGGTTTGGCATTTTGCTCTTTGCTGATGTGTCAGCAATCTTCGGTTTTTTGTGGGATCATGAAGTGGACGACATCCACGGTGGAAAACATTGGGGCACCGGTTTGGGTGGTGGATGCGAAAGTCGAGCAGGCGAACGAAGTCGTGCCGATGCGTCAGATTGAAGTCGAGCGGGTGCGCAGTGTTCCCGGTGTGGCGTGGGCGGTTCCTCTTTACCTGGGCATTGAACAGGCCAGGTTGTCGGATGGGTCATTTCAAAATGTGCAGTTGACCGGCCTTGATACGGGAACCCTTACCGGACGGCCCATGGACATGCGGGCCGGGCGAATTGAGGACCTTCGACTGCCGAATGCCGTTGTGGTGGATCAGGTGGCCTTGGAAAAATTCCGCAGGAAGGGAATCAAAATCGCCGTGGGGTCAACGTTCGAGATCAATGACAAAGAAGCGCGGGTTGTTGGCATTTGTCACGTGAATCGCAGCTTCCTGGGTCAGCCTTACATTTACACCACGTACGACCGGGCCTTGGAATATGCGAAGCCCTCCCGCAAACAATTGAGCTACGTGCTCGCGGCTCCACTCCCGGGAATTTCCGCAAAGGAGCTTGCCAACCGGATCAGTCAATTACCCGGCCTGCGGGCCATCGAAAAAACCGATCTCTTTTGGATGACGGTCTTGTGGTATGTGAAAAATACCGGGATTCCAATTTCGTTCGGCACGGTGGTGATTCTGGGAATCATTGTCGGCATCGCAATTGCAGGGCAAACTTTCTATCTTTTTGTCCACGACAATTTGCGTTATCTGGCTGCATTCAAAGCCATGGGAGCGAGGATGCCCGTGCTGGCCGGCATGGTTATGCTTCAGGCTTTTTCCGTGGGCTTCATTGGCTATGGCATCGGGGTGGGGTTGGCCTCATGGTTTGGAAATGTGGTGCTGGCCAAGGAACAACCGCCGTTCTACATGCCATGGCAGGTCCCGGTTTTTGTGGCAGGGGTCATTGTGTTTATCTGCGTATTTTCCGCCTGCATCGGCTTGATCAAAGTAGCCAAACTGGAGCCTGCAGTCGTTTTCCGATGAGTGCTCCGGCGATTCAAGTGAGCAATGTCGTGAAATCTTTCGCGGCGGGAGACTCGCGCACGTATGCTCTGAAAGGGGCCACGCTGGATGCAAAATTTGGCGAGGTCTTAATGATTGTGGGTCCCTCGGGCTGCGGGAAGACGACACTTCTGAGCGTGATTTGCGGGACGCTCAAATGCGAGGAGGGCGAGCTTTCAGTGTTTGGTCATGACCTCAGGTCCATGAAAGAGGGGGCCATCACGCAGTTCCGCTGTGAAAACGTGGGATTCATCTTTCAGCAATTTAATTTGATCCCCACCCTCACCGCCGCAGAAAATGCGTCCGTGCCACTTATTTTGAATGGGCATTCAGAACGGCAAGCGGTCAAGCGGGCAGTAGAGGTCCTCGGCGAAGTTGGGCTCGCGGATAAAGTCGATTCCTACCCCGCGCAATTGTCCGGGGGTCAGCAACAACGGGTCGCGATCGCTAGGGCCCTGGTTCACGAACCCCGCTTGATTATTTGTGATGAACCCACCGCCTCGCTTGATGCAGCCACGGGTCAAAAAACCCTTCACCTCCTGAAATCCAGCGCACTTCAGCCGGACCGGTGTGTTGTGATTGTGACCCATGACAACCGGATCTATCACTTCGCCGACCGCATCGCCGAAATGGAAGACGGACGGGTCACGGAAATTTTTGAAGATCCAAAAACTTATCCTCATGTTTAAACGCCCCTCCTTCTATTTTGCACTGCTTGGAATTTTGGCAGTGATCGTTCTCGTGGCACGGCTCCGTCAATCGGGCCCCACGCCCCAGCCTCTGGTTCCCCCACCCCAATCACCGTATGCCCACTCCATCGGGGGGAGGGGACTTGTCGAAAGTGCCAATGAAAATGTGCGGATCGCCCCACCGGCGTCCGGTTTGGTGGAAAATGTTCCAATCAAAGTGGGAGATGTTGTGAAAACCGGCGAGGTGCTTTTCACCTTGGATACCCGGGAGGCCGTGGCGGCAGTCAAAACCTCCGAGGCACAAGTGGCAGTCCAGGAAGCGCGACTGGCCGAGGCCGCCACTTCCGTTGCTGACCGCAGAGACTCCCTCGAACGCACCGCCAAGTTGCGTCAGAAAGAAGTTGCCAGCGTTGATGAAACCCGGCGCGATGAGTTTGCTCTCCAAGCCGCCCAGCGGGTTTATCAAAGAACCAAAGCCGATCTCGAGTTTGCGCAAGCCCAGCTGAATGACGCCAAAGTCCACCTTGAACTGTTGTCAGTCCGATCCCCGCGCAATGGAACCATCCTGCAAGTCAACATCCGCTCAGGCGAGTTCACCACCGCCAATTCCGGCGAGCCCGCTGTCCTGCTAGGAGACATCAGCCATCTGCAACTCCGTGCGGATGTGGACGAATCCGATGCCCCCCGGGTCAAACCCAACTGCACCGCCATCGCCTTCCTGAAAGGCAGCCGCGAAAATGGAGTCCCCCTCGAATTTGAACGCATCGAACCCTACATCCTTCCTAAAAAATCTCTCTCAGGAGAAAGCACGGAACGCGTGGACACCCGCGTCCTCCAGGTCATTTTCCGTT
>JBGSVX010000276.1:0-3033 GCA_041752795.1 Terrimicrobiaceae bacterium | reverse complement strand
CGGATTGGGTTAAAATCCGGCCGAAACCTTCTCCTCCATCGCTGAGTGGGCAGAGGCACACCTGCCAATCGGGACGCTGGTCCTTCAGCACCATTTCAGCCACCCCGCCAGCCTCGGCCGCAGTGAGGCTGTCTTTGAATTTGTCAAAGGCGATCAAAATTTTCACCGATTGTTTCCTTCCTGTGGAAATGGGGTTGGGGGGATTGAACACCCCGCTTGGGCTGCACTTCACGCCGCCCGGTGACACAAATTCCTGCGGGCGATCAAGAGGAGGTCCGCAGGATTTTTTTCTGCACCCTGATTCAAAAATTTTTCCAATTGGGCGGGGTCCATTGCCGTGCGAAGCGAGGTGAGGGCGGAATCATGTTCCTCCTGTTCATCTTGAGTGAAGCGAGCGCCGAGGCGTTCGCGCATGGCCTCGGCACCGCCAAAGAGGGTCGCGGCGCGGTCATGCTCTCCCGAGCACTGAGCCGCCACGGCAAAAGCCTCGATCACGTAGGGCATCAGCCATCCATTGCCAAGGGATTCCACAATGCCAGCCCACTCGCAGAGGGCGGATTCCGCGCGAAGCAGGTCTCCCTGGGCGATGGCAACGCGGGCCGTTCCCCACAAAATCAACCCCACAATCCACAAATCCCCGAGGCCGCGATAGAGCAAGAGGCTCTCTTCAATCATTTCGCGGGCACGCGGTAATTCGCCGCGTGTGAGTGCCACACGGCCAAGGCCACTTAAACACAAGGCGCGCAGCGGCAGGCTTCCGGTTTGCTCTGCAACCTTCATGCCATGTTCGAATCGAGTGCCGGCAGCATCCACCTGACCATTGCTGCGGTCCATAAAACCAAGGAAGGAATGACACAGCCCGGCAAGGACGGGATCGTTGCCGGAGCCGGCCAGTTCCTCGGCGCGGGTGAAGAGTTCCCCGGCTTCTTCGTAAAGGTCCATGGCCCAGGCGAGCCGTGCGGCACTGGCTGTCGCCTTGGCAAGCAGGGCGGGCTCAATATCCGTGGCCATATCCAAAATCGCGAGGTATTGCTCCCTTGCTTCGGAGAGATATCCCCTCACCTCAAGCGGTCGGCCAAGCGCAGCCAGAAAACGAACCGATTCCATCGCCCGCGAGGTTTTCACACTCCACCTCACGGCAGCCTCAAAATTAAAAACATCCTCATTAAACAACTCGAGGTAGTGTTTCTGTTTGGGACCTGAAAAATGCGGGGAAGCCTCCTCGGCCAGCTTGAGAAAATATTCCAAATGCCGGTCACGGAGTGCGTTTTGCTCCCCGGATTCCCGGAGCTTGGCGCGTGCGTAGTGCCACACGGACTCCAGCATGGTGAACCTCGGCCCGCCATGTTCCTTCTCCTCAACACTCACCAGCGATTTTTCGACAAGCTGCTGAAGCAGATCGAGCACGTCCGCGGGGTCCACCGGGTCGGTGCCACAGACTGACTCAATCGCCTCGAGCCCGCGTCCGGCGACAAAAACAGAAAGTCGGCGAAGCAGGATTTTTTCGTCCTCAGAAAGCAGGTCATAGCTCCAATCAATCAAAGCCTGAAGAGTCTGCTGATGTGGGAGCCGATCGGATGCGCCGCCCCTGAGCAAGCGGAACCGGTCCACCAAACGTTCGGCGATTTGACGCACATCCAGGAGCCGGATCCTCGCGGCGGCCAATTCAATAGCCAGGGGAATGCCATCCAGCCGACTGCAAATCTCGGCGATGGCAGAGGCGTTTTCCTGGGTTAAAACAAAGTCCGGCCGGATTGCTGCCGCGCGCTCAACAAAAAGCTTCACTGCATCATACTCGGCAATTTCTGATGCGAGGCTTGGAGCGCCCCGGCCCTCCCGATTGACGTCCAAAATGGAAAGTGGCGGAACCGGCTGGGTCGCCTCACCGGCAATACCAAGGGAATGACGGCTCGTGGTCAGAATTTTCAAGTCCGGGCAGGTCTTCAGTAATTCCACGCAGAGCGAGGCCACGGAACCGGTCAGTTGCTCACAATTGTCCAGAATCAGTAAAAGCTTTTTGGGTTTGAGAAATCCGAGAAGGGTTTCTTGAAGTGGCCGCCCTGGTTCCTCACGAATGCCGAGGGAGGAGGTCACGGTTTGTAATAGCCGCGAAGCATCCCCAACAAGTGCCAACTCCACAAGCCAGACCCCATCTCGAAATGCGCCAATAAGCCTCGCGCCACTTTCAATGGCGAGACGGGTTTTCCCGGTGCCTCCCGTGCCGACCAATGTCAACAGCCGGGTCCGCCCTTCCAACGCCGCAGTCACAGAGGTCATTTCCTTGTCCCGCCCGATAAAACTTGTGGATTGAACGGGAAGGTTGTTGGGCAGCACGTCCATGCTTTTCGGAGGAGGAAAATCCCCCGCGAGGCCGTCGGCCATGACCTGAAACAAATGTTCCGGACGTTCCAGACTCCGGAGCCGGTGCTGGCCCAAATCCCGAAAGCCCGCAGCGCCGGGTGGATCGTCGCGTAGCAGGTCCCGCGTGACACCGGAAATAAGGATCTGACCGCCGTGGGCTGCGCTTTCAATCCGCGCAGCACGGTTCACAGTTCCCCCAAAATAATCGTTTCCCCGGAATTCCGCCGGTCCGGAATGAATTCCTATCCTCACGGCAACCCGGCCAACCGGCCCCCAGTTTTCAGCGGTCAGCCTGCGGTGAACGTCCATGGCGGCAAGAAGCGCGGAGGATGGTTGCTCGAACGCCACACAAAACGCATCCCCCACGGTCTTGAAAACAAAACCACCGTTGCTCAAAAAGATTTCCCGAAGAATGGAATCATGAACACGCAGGGCATGCCCCATTTCAGCCGGGAATTTTTCCCATAGCCGGGTGCTACCAACAATGTCGGTGAACACAAAGGTAACCGTGCCCTGTGGTGCTTGGTGCGGTGGCTCGTTCACACAGAAAAACCTATTCGCCGCCGCCCGCAAGAGCGTTGGATTGTTTCACGAACTCATCCCCGCTCCACTCGCCATCGGCTTTTACCACCTGACTCTGAGCGGCGGAGGCCTTTTGAGCAGCTTTGCGCT
>JBGSVX010000275.1:0-2628 GCA_041752795.1 Terrimicrobiaceae bacterium | reverse complement strand
TTTTCTCATGCCCACTTCCTATGCGGACCCCGGCCCGCTTTCGTTTGCTTCGCCGTCTTTGCAACACCTGTGCGGCACGGATATCAACGGCCGCGATATCCTGTATCGCATTTTGTCCGGTGGGAGGATTTCCCTGCTCGTCGGGATTTGCGGGGCAGCCGTGAGCCTGCTCATTGGAACAACGTATGGCCTCATCTCGGGTTATGCCGGGGGGCGCTTGGATTCTTTCATGATGCGCGTTGTCGATATTTTATACTCCATTCCAAGGCTCGTTTTCATTTTGGTTTGCATCAATGCCTTCGATCAGCGGCTCAAAGATTTTGCCTCGGTCGCGGGTTGGGAGTGGCTTGTGACGTCCTCACGTTTGGTTGTGCTCATTCTTTCTCTCGGGGTGATTGAATGGCTCACCCTGGCCCGCATCGTCCGGGGTCAGACGCTCTCGCTCAAAAGCCGTCAGTTCGTTTCCGCCGCCTCCGCCCTGGGTCAGTCCCATTTCAAAATTCTCTTCCGTCACCTGCTTCCCAACATGACCGGGGTAATCATCGTTTATCTCACCCTCACCATTCCTGCTGTGATCATTGATGAATCCTTCCTGAGTTTTCTGGGGCTGGGGGTTCAGTCGCCTCAATCCAGCTGGGGTTCTTTGCTTGCGGATGGAGCCTCGGCTTTGAACCCTGTTAAAATCCGGTGGTGGCTGGTGGTTTTTCCAGCGGTGACCATGGCCTCTGCCCTGCTTGCATTGAATTTCCTTGGTGACGCTTTGCGGGACGCTCTCGATCCCAGGGGTTGACCCCATCGAAATCTTGCATCCGTCCCCTCCGGCATGAAAGACTCCGGAATGGAAAATGAATCTGTCAGCGAGTTGCTGGCCATCCGCCGCAAAAAACTTGAAGCCCTCGAAGGGGCCGGAGAGAAGCCCTTTGGTGCCCGCTTTGATGTGACCGGAAGCATCGTGCTCATCCGGGAAGGGTTTGTTGAGGGGCAGTCCGTGCGGGCTGCAGGCCGTATCACCGCCCACCGGGATATGGGCAAAAGCCATTTTCTCGACCTCTCGGATTTTACCGGACGGATGCAAGTTTTTGTGCACGCCAAGGAGATCGGGGAAGAGCGTGCGGCCATCTTCAAAAACCTCGATATCGGCGATTGGATTGGAGTGGAGGGAACGTATTTCACAACCAAAAGCGGCGAACTGAGCATCCGGGTCCAAACATTCACCGTGCTCTCAAAATCCCTGCGCCCGCTCCCGGAAAAATGGCACGGCGTTCAGGACGCGGAAACGATCTATCGTCAGCGCTACCTTGACCTCATCGCCAACGAGGAATCGCGCGATGTTTTTGCCAAACGCATTCGCATCGTGCGCGAAATCCGTCGGTTTTTGGAGGATCGGGGATTTGTCGAAGTGGAGACACCGATGATGCAGGCCATTGCGGGGGGTGCCGCCGCGCAGCCATTCAAGACCCATCACAATGCCCTTGGCATGGACCTTTTTCTCCGCATAGCGCCGGAGCTCTACCTCAAGCGACTTCTTGTCGGGGGATTCCCAAAAGTTTTTGAATTGAATCGGAATTTTCGCAATGAGGGACTCTCCCGCCGCCATAATCCGGAGTTTACCATGCTTGAGGCTTATTGGGCCTTTGCGGACTTTGAGGTGATGGCCGGTCTTGTCGAAGAGATGGTCTGCACGGTTGCGGAAACCGTGATTGGTACGCTCCAGATTGAGCACAAAAATGCCGATGGGGAAGTGGTCAAAACCATTGACCTGACCCGTCCCTGGAAGCGGGCCAGATATTTTGATTTGGTCGAAGAGGCTGTGCCCGGGTGGTCGGGTCTCCTGCCTGCGGAGCGCCGGGCCCGCTGTGCCGAATTGGGGATCGATGTTTCCGCCTGCGTGGAGGATTACGAAGTGACCCAACATGTATTTGAAAAGCTGGTGGAAGAAAAATCGGTCAACCCGCTCTTTGTGACCCACTGCCCCAAAGAGCTCGTTCCGTTGGCCAAACAAAACAGTCAGGACCCCAGCGTGGTTGATGTCTATGAACTGGTGATCAATGGTCAGGAAATCTCCCCCGGCTATTCGGAACTCAATGATCCTGATATCCAACGCCGTCGCCTGGAAGAACAGAGCGGTGGGGAAATCCAGAAAATTGACACCGATTTTTTGACGGCCTTGGAATATGGAATGCCGCCGGCCGGTGGCATTGGCATTGGTATCGACCGCCTTGTGATGATGCTTACCGGTGCCGAGAGCATTCGGGATGTCGTGCTGTTTCCCCATATGCGCCCTCACGCAGGATGAAGAATTTGTTTTTCTGAGGAATTGCTCGCAAATCCTTCGTCCGGCAGTAATCTCTCCTTTCCTTTTCCTATGTCCAAAACACCCCAAAAACCAACCAGCGTTGTCACTGGAGGAGCCGGCTTCCTTGGCTCCCACCTCACCGACCGCCTCCTCGCCGAAGGCCACAAAGTCATCGCCATTGATGACCTCATCACAGGCAATGTTGCAAACATCGAGCACCTCGCCGGGAATCGGGATTATCACTTCATCAACCATGACGTGACCGACTTTATTTTCATCCCGGGTGAGGTGAATTATGTCTGGCACTTCGCCAGTCCGGCCAGCCCGATCGA
>JBGSVX010000274.1:0-5903 GCA_041752795.1 Terrimicrobiaceae bacterium | reverse complement strand
TCGTTTAGTCAATATATATTACGATAATAATTTACTTATTACTTGCTACATTTTTGGGCATATTCATTGATTTTCAACGACTTATAAAAAAATTAGGGGGAAGTTAGGCTAACTACCCGCTGGTGGTGAGAGAATTCACTGCCCGAACCAACCGGGACAGGGCAGCACCGAGAAGGCGCTGGCCGCACGAGACCTCCATCATTCAGCCGCAGCGCCGATAAAAATCTCGGTGACCCTGCCTTTCTCAAAATGGAAAATCACGCCGCCGTAAATTGAACCGGCAACAAAACTCTCTCCGCGCACACTGGACTCCTTTTCTTCCACGGCACCGTAGGCCTTGCGCACTTCCGCCTCGGTGCTTCCGACCCGAAGGCCCCGGGCGGTGATCAGAGAACACCCTTTTGTCGCCGAGATGCTCCACACGGTTTTGGCTCCACCCTTCTTGGGGGACGACATATTCAGTGTCAATCCCTGGGCTGGATACCTCCATTCCTGCACATATTCTCCGATGGCCTCCCACATGACGTCTTTGGCTTTGGACTCGGGCTTGCCAAGGATCGATGTGACCATCTCGGCCTTTTGCCCTAGAGCCAATTTTCCGAAGCCTTCCCGGTCAACCTGCGCCTCTTCCGCATGCAGGGGAAAAATCCCGGCAATCAAAAATACGATTAACAAATGTTTCATAAACTGAAGCGTGACGTTTCTGAGTAGATACCCATCAGATTTCATCTGATCAAGATTTCTGAAGGTTAATGGGGGCACGTGCCGATGCCATTTGGTGAAGCCCGGAGATGGCAGCTTCATTTGCCGCGCAGATTCCACGTTCAGTGATCAGCGCCGTGACGAGTCGGGATGGAGTCACATCAAATCCATAATTGGCGGCGGGGGTGGTTTCCGGAGCGATACGCACGGTGCAATGTTTGCCATCGCACAAGCCATCCATGGTGAGCAATTCATCTGCTCCGCGTTGTTCAATCGGGATTTCTGAAAGACCATCCCGCATGTTCCAATCAAAGGAGGAAGAAGGCAGGGCGACATAAAATGGGATGCCATTGTCTTTGGCGGCAAGAGCTTTGAGGTAGGTTCCGATTTTGTTGGCGACGTCCCCTGTGCGCGTCGTGCGATCCGTGCCGACAATGACCGCATCCACCATGCCGTGCTGCATGAGGTGTCCGCCGGCATTGTCCGCAATGAGCGTGTGGGGCACGCCGTGTTGACCGAGTTCCCAGGCCGTGAGCTTGGCTCCCTGATTTCGCGGACGTGTCTCATCAACCCAAACATGAACAGGGATGCCCGCATCATGGGCCGCATAGATTGGCGCAGTGGCCGACCCATAATCCACAAAAGCCAGCCACCCCGCATTGCAATGCGTGAGAATATTTACAACGGCTCCTCCTTTGGCTTCGGAAATTTTGCGCAGGATTTCCAAACCATGAAGCCCGATCTGACGACAGGACTCGGCATCCTCGTCCGCGATGGCGCATGCTGTGGTAAGAGCGGTGTCAACAAGCTGGTCGGGGTCATCGATTTTGGCTGCTGCTGCAATCTGCCTGTCCACCGCCCATGCGAGATTCACCGCCGTCGGGCGGGTGGCTTTGAGCCTTGCTCCTGCTTCTACCCAAAACATGCGAGGCAATCCCCGACCCCGCATTTCCAGAGCGGCGAGATACATCCCGAAACCTGCTGTCGCACCAATCAACCCGGCACCACGCACTTTCATATCCCGAATGGCAATTCCCGCGTCCTCGGCTGTCTGCAAATCATTGATTTTTCAAAAATGCGGCAATGCACACTGATCGATGATTTGAACAATCTGCGGATTTTCAGGATGCACCCAAATGGTTCGGAAATGTGTGCTGTAAACTTTCATAATTGGCTCAGGAAAGCTGGAGAGATGATGATTCGGAATTCCCAAAATGGAAAGCCATGTTCACCTTTCCCACGACGGAGTGGTGCGCCCACACAAGCTGCTCCTCGCGAGAAAGCGGCATTGCCGATAATGGTCTGTCGGTGATAGGGACAGGTCGGACATGAAAAAGGCTCACAGACAGAACGGACCAAACGGACTTGGACGGGCGGATCGTGGCGGGAAGGCGATGTCCTCACCATCGGCCAATCGGGTTTATGGGCAGCATAGTGGTTATCGGGCGTTAAAGGCGTATCAAGTGGCAGAGTTGCTTTATGATTTCACCTGCCGCTTTTGCGACCGTTACATTCCCTTCAAAGACCGCCACCACGACCAGATGGTGCAGGCTTCGCGGAGTGGTTATCAAAATATTGCGGAGGGCAGTGAAGACAGCGCTACGAGCAAAAAGCTGGAGATGAATCTCACAAATGTTGCGCGGAGCAGCATTGATGAAGTTCGAAAAGACTATCTGAAATTTTTGAGCCGCCGGGATCTGCATGTGTGCCAGGAGGGAGAAGAGCTTTTTATCGAAGCACGCGCCCTGCGCCCCGCCACGCTCGCAGAGGCCGCTGCCTGGGTAAACAAACACCGGCCCGGCACCACGGCGGAAGAACGCGCTGCCAATCTGGGTGCTATCCTCGCCGCGCAAGCCCATTGGCTGACCGAACGCCTGCTGGACCGGCAGGCTAAAGACTTTGAAGCTGGAGGCGGCTTTTCCGAACGCCTCTACAAAGCCCGCACCGGAAAGGACCGCAGGCCCCGTTAAGTCCGTTAAGTCCGGACCAAACGGTCGAACTCACGTGCCGAAGTTCAGGTCCTTTTCTTTTAGGTAGGGGCTGTCCTGCGGGCGGCGGGAGGCTTCTTCGTCGGTGGGGAGGCGGAGGCGGAATTCATCGATCTGGAGGCCCATCTTTTCGAAGGGGATGGGTTCGAAGCCGGGGATTTGGCCGAGGGGTGCAGATTCGGGTCCAACCGACTTGCGAGCGTGTGCGGCGGCGAGGATGCCGGGGTCTTCAGCAATAATAAGGTTGTCTTTTTCGAGGAGGATCTCCGGATTGGATTTGAGTTCTGCCTTCATTTTGAGCTCTGAAGGTTTGGGATTCTTGGAAATGATGAGATTGCCAACGAATTGGGTTCGCCATGGGAGTTCGGGGCGGTTCTCCAGCATGGTGGCAACTTCCGGGTGCGCGGATTTCCACGGTTCTTCGCTGGGATTGAGTTCCTGCACGCGGCTGATCAGGCGAGGGTTGGTGGCATATCCTCTGCCTGTTCCGCGGTCATCCATTCCAAAGACCGATCCTTCTTCTTTGATGAAGACATTGTGGCGAATGATATTGTCCGGACCTGAGGCAATCCAAACGCCGGTGCGCGGGCCTGCAAAGATATTGCCGTAAACGGTGTTGCCAGAGGCTCCATCATCGGGATTCACGCCGCCCACGGTTTCATGCATGAAATTGTGGCGAATAATATTTCCGCGCATCGTCCAATCGAGCCAGGAATAGAAGGCCCCCACATCCGCTGTGTCATAACCACAATAATAAATTTCGTTCAACTCATAGACATTGTCATTTCCTGAGTAGAGCACCGCATCGCGGGGAGCGTGATGAATCGCGTTGTTGGCAATGCGGATTCCGACCGCATCCCGGATGGCATTTTGTCCGGAGGGATTGTCCGTGGCGCCGACATGAACGCCTGCGGAGTATTGATTTTTCAGCACGCCGTAATGATGCAGGTGATTATTGAGGACGAAGTTGTTCGATTTTGTCAGCGTCTTTCGATCGCCTCCGCTAATAGTGACAGCGCCTTTGCCAATGTTGTGAATGTCGCAACTCCGGACTCCGGAGTCGGTGCCATGAATCACGACACCCCGGCCTGCGAGGTCACGGATCGTGCATCCAAGCACCTCACAGCGCGTCACATTTTCCATGACAATCCCATCCCCGAGGGAATGTTCCAGAACGAGACCCTGAAACGTCAGATCCGAGGCATCCCGGACATCGATGAGGGGACCGTCCAATTGGGTGAGGATCAGGTTCACCTCACGGGGCCAGACGTAGAGGGTGTTTGTGGAAAAATCCACTGCCCACTCGCCGGGCAGGTCGATCTCTTCGAGGAGGTTGATCGCATGCCATGGCTCCTTGCCGTTACCTTGCGGGCGGTGATATTTCGAGCCGATGCCATTGTGCACGCCCTTGGCAAATGTGATCGTGCGCGCTGTTGGATCAATGGACTCCACTTTCATTGCGGGGTCTTCCCAGCCTACCCGCCATTGTCCCTTCAACCAGATGTTTTCATTTTTTAGCCACCGGGCCGGCCGGTCATCCCGATATTCAAAAATGCCCGGCGTGTTTTTGTCACCGGGCTCGATAACCTTTGCCATGGTTGTTCTGGTATCATTCGGCCAACGGGAAATCTGCAGCCGACCCTGCGTGTCGAACAACTCGAAGAGTCCACCCTGATCATCAAACTTGATGGGAAAGGGACCCGCGTGCGCGACGTTTGAGAGATCAAGAGACGCCACATGCTCCCTTGCTGCGGGGTCCATGCGCTCCAGCATTTGAGGATCGCTCACACGCTGAAAATCCGCAGGCTTTAGTACCCGGGCGCCCGTAAACTTCACCGTGCCGGGCTCTTTGGCCCGATACGTGATCGGAGCATTTTCGGAGCCGGAATCCCGGGCATCAAAAACAAGCGGTTCCTTTTGCGGGTAGTGGCCCGGCAGGATCTCGACAGTGATTGGACCGCTGACCCCCGAAGCTTTGAGGGCACGGACAGCATCACGGGCCTGGGCAAGGTTTTGTAGTGGAGCCTGTGCGGTTTTTTCCGAATTTGAGTCGCTGCCATCCGGAGAAACATAAATCATTTCGTCTGCACGGGCTGACATCATGCTCAAGGCAGCAACAAGGAAAAGTGTCTGGTATTTCATTATTTTTTTAGAGTAAGAAGTGTTCGTTGGTCTGCGCCTGAAGCGACCGCGAAGCGGCGGGTTTCCGAGGGACTTTTGATGGTGAGTTCTGTCCGGCCTTCGTTCCATGAAGTTTCCGGAAGGGGATCTCCCTGACGCAGCGGGTAGAGGAGGATTTTAAAATCCGGGGACTTGGAGCGGCTTGGAATGACGAGGCGTTTGTCGAGCCCGAAGGAACGACTGCCCGAGAGTCCGGCAGACTGGGGGAGCAGAGTGTCCCGGCGTTCGAACGTTTCCAATCGCACCGATGGGCGGCTTTGGTAGTTCCGAGCTAGTGCAGGGTCCTTGCAGTCCAGAATGCGAACGAGGAGCAGTCGATCCCCGGTTTTCGGTTGGGGCAACCCCTTCGCATTGCGGCTAACCGTCTCGTCGCAGAGCAGAATGTCGTTATCTTTGATCGAGACAATCTCCGTATCCAGTCCTGTCTGCATGAGCCACTCGTAGAGCCGCTCCGAGCTATCTTTCTGGATGTCATCAACAACCAACAACCAGGGATTTTTGCCCCGCTCGAAGGCAATCGTTCGAAATGCCCGCTCCACAGGATTGTGCGGAAATCTGACCGGCCACGCGTCTTCATCCCAAAGCCGGGGGTCAGATTTTTCAAAGCCTTTCCAAAACGCAACCACCCCCGGGCGTGAATCCTTTTCACCTGTTAAACCTTCTGCACGTCTCTGAAAATCGATGGCTTCCGTTTTGTAGCTATCCCACCGGGGAAATGGAAACCGTATGAATGTGTTGGGATCTTCGGTCACAATTTGTTTTGGCCAAAACCAATCGTAAGCGGGTTTGGCGTTACAAGATGCGGTCAGCAACGTTCCATTTTCTTCCATTCCAAGCCAGACGCCCGGTCCCGGCCAGTAGCCCTGACCCAACCCGTCGATGAGGATGCTGTTGTGGTGTCTGGTTTCGACGGATCGGAAATTGTCCTTGGCCCAGATGCGACCGAGAGCAGCAAAAGTAAAATTTCCCCGATCAGCGTGTTCATGGCTGGCTCCGACAGAATCCGTGCGGCACTCAAACTGCATGAAGGCC
>JBGSVX010000273.1:0-5462 GCA_041752795.1 Terrimicrobiaceae bacterium | reverse complement strand
AACATTTGTCGAGGTCAAAGATCGCATTGCGGCGATTGATTCCCGACAGGTCGAACAAGCCGAGGATTTCTTCGAGGGAAAGCTCTTCGCGATTGTCTTTCGGCGACCATCCCAACAGACAGAGCGCATTGGCGACCGCCGCCGGGACGTAGCCTCCATCAATAAAATACGTGATGCTGGACCCGCCATCCCGCTTGCTCAGCTTTTTGCCTTCCTTGTTCAGAATGAGAGGAATGTGTGCAAAGCGCGGGGGTTCGACGCCCATCGCCTGATACAGCTCAATGTGCTTCGGGGTGTTGGAAAGGTGATCCTCTCCCCGGATCACATGGGTCATTTTCATTTCAATGTCATCCACCACATTCACAAAATGAAAAATCCACGATCCGTCCGGACGCCGGATTGTCATATCCGGGTGCGTCGCGGGATTCGACATGTCGAAAGCAATCTTCCCGCAGACCATGTCTTCCAAATGAACCGTTTTCCGCGGAGACCGGAATCGGATTGCGCCGCCATCTTCATACAAGTGACCGCCTTTTTCAAGTTGATCGAAGTAGCGCAAATAAATCTCGTTGCGCTCGCTCTGACGATACGGGCCGTAGTCGCCGCCCTTGTCCGGGCCTTCATCCCAGTCGATCCCCAACCAGGTGAGACCCTGATAAATCACCGCATGCGCCTCCTCGGTGTTCCGTTTTTCGTCAGTGTCCTCAATCCGAAGAATCAGTTTTCCGCCATTTTTGCGGGCATAGAGCCAGTTGAAAAGAGCCGTGCGGGCACCTCCAACATGAAGGAAACCGGTGGGAGAGGGAGCGAATCGGGTGCGAATGGACATCTGCCTTGTCTAGCGGGCCGGACCCGCACACTCAAGAGGGACTCTCGGGAATTTTACGATTCTTTCTTGGAATCTGCCGGAGTGACCAGGGTCGCGGATTTGATCAGGCGGCAAAACTCTTTTTTGCTCACGTGGTGGTGGGAGCCGGGGCCCATGGGCGCGCCGAGCACGAGCTTGTATTGGACCTCCAAGCGTTCCAAATGCACGATACGGAAATATTCGTCGCCGTTTTGCCAAACTTGATTCTGTTCGAGTTTCATAAATGAGAGCAGTGTTTCAGCCCGGCTTACATCTGGCAAACCCGGAGGTCTTCGCCGTTGAGGGAATTACCCCCAAAGGCCGAGGGACTCGACGTGGGCGGCCGAGCCATCGCGCAGCCAGCCATCGAGCTGGGCCTGGGCTTTGAGTTGCTGACCCCGGAGGCGGGGCACAGCCACAAAGGTACTTGGCACGTCGTGCAGGGCGGTCATGTCGCCCCAAAGTTTTTCAAATTGAGCAACGGGAAAAATGTCTTCATGTCCGTGGCCCCAACGCTTTTTGACATCCTTGAGGGTGATGTAGGTTGGCAGGCGCGCTGCGAATGTGCGCACGGCACGCGCAACGGCGGATGGGGCGGACAACATCCCGCGATCGAGGCCGAAGAGCGCAAGGAGGGGATCAATTTCAATCCATGTGCTGAGGGTGTTGTAGTAGGTGAGCTTGTATTCATCTTCCTCGCGGGGGAGGGCGAGGCCTTCGACGAGGCGCGGTCGCCCGTCAATTTTTGCGAGTCCTCCACCGCGGTCATCGAGTCGGCGGGAAATGACCTCGAAGGTGAGGGTGGCTCCTCCCCGGCGGTGGAGGCCAAGCGCTGCGGGGTCCAGGTTCACTCCCACTGTGTCGATGTTGTGAAGGAGGAGGGTGCGCGTAGCCGGGCGCTCTCGCAGGAGTTTTTCCAAGGTGCCATTCAGGAGGAGGTTAGGCACTTCGAACCAGTGGCCCACCGGATGCAAACACTGGGCAGGCAGGTTGTCGCGGTAGTCGCATCCTTCACCCGCTCGGCTGGCCCAGCCAATGAGCGCCTGCTGGATGCTCTCACGCATTTTTTCTTTGCGCTCGTCGAGCACTTGATGACGTACTTCCTCGTAGGCAAAACGCAGGTCGCGCACCATCGGAATAAGCCGCAGCCCGATGGAACGCCCGAAGGAAAGCATCAGCGGTCCCGGGTAAGCGTAATGGGCTTCTGCCTCCAGAACGGACTCGATCGGTCGATGGGTCAGGTAACTTGTGGTGAAAACATGCGCGGGGGCGGTTCCAAATTCCTTTGCGGTGCGTGCGGATTTGGCGAGGTGGGTTTCGATGAAGTTGCGATGGCGGCCTGCAAGTTTGCAAAATGGGTGCAGGGCCTTGACCACTCCGGCGCCCTCGGTCCAGCGGCTGCCCGCTCCCGCAGCCAGCGAGACAACAGCCACTTCTCCGGCAGAAAGTGCCGCAGCTCCAACCGCAATGTCCCCGCCGGAGGCATCGCGCACCAAATCAAAGATTTCGCGTGGGGAAATGTCTTCAATGACTGTTGAAGCAGGCAGGCGGTTCTGGGCCAGCCCGGTGAGCCCGGCCCGCAAATCCGAGCGGATGCGCTCGTGCGCTTCGGGATCGAATCCGTAATTTTTGAGCATGTCGTCCAGCGAGGAACTCCCGGTGCCGGACTGGTTTTCGTCATGGGGAAGCAGGTTGCGCAGGAGCGGGGCAATTGTCTGACGCAGTTTCTCATCAGTCGATGCACGCGAACCATACAATTTTGCCTCCGCAAGACGAGCCGGCGGCAGGGTTCGCGGATCGGCTCTCAGAATGGCTGGCACCATCAGCGGGTAATAAGCGGGGGGCATCATCGCATCAGGCCCTGTTCGCAATTGTGCGCAGGATCCCGATTCATTGACAGCAAACTGATAGACAACCGGCTCCATGGCGAAGGGCAGCGCGCGCTCGAGGTCAGCTTTCGCCCGCGAAAGAATCACCTGCATTTGCCTCCGCGCCTCGGGAGCCCGGGCCGGATCAAAAATGAATCCCATCCCGCCGCCAGACATGCCACCCAGCATCCAGAACCCCCAAAAGTCCTGACCGAATTCCTCCCGCACATCGGAGATCACCCGTTCTGTAAATTTGTTCGTGGCCCATGGAATGATCGCTTGGAGCGGACCGAAAAAATGCCGGGTTGTGAGGCCTCCGAGTTCGCGCATATCGCCTGCCCGGAGCGCGTCCAGGATTTTGTCAAACATGTCCATCGACTCGGCGCGTGCCGCCCACTCAGCCCGGGAGCGAAGTAAATATTTTTCGGTCACCATTTCGAGGATCGGACCAACGTTTTGGGCCATTCCGCCATGAACGAGCACAAGGCTTTCCTGGAGTCGGCGGCGACTCTCTAGGGAGACTTCCTCCATGCCTAGAATTTTGTGGGTGGGAAGAAGTCTCCCCCGGCTGATCTCGAATTCCGGATCGCCTTCCCCGGCAGCGCAGCCAGCGATCACTTTAATGCCGGGCCAAACTCCGCCGGAGTCCTGCCACCCGCCTCCCGAACCACCCAGCCATTCGCCAAGAATCGCGCGCGCTGCGACGATGCGGCGATCCTCTTCCGCAAGGGGACCGGTCAGAGAACCCGTCTGCCCGGTTGCCCGCATGCAGGCGGCGATGAGGGCACCAAGGAGGTTGGTTGAGACCGCAAGGCGAGAGCCTTTCGGAATGTTGTTGACCGAACTCGCAAGTTCAAATCCACGGCCGGGACCCACCAGCCGTTCAAGGAGTTCAGAAAGGCGCGTGCCCGAGCCTTCCATTCCAATCGGGACCAACCCGGAAGCAATGGCAGCCGCTTTGAGCAGACCAAGATAATCTTTGGAAAAATTGAAAATGTCTCCGAGTTCCGTGATGTCGGCAGAGGCTCCGAGATCGATGCTGGTCAGGCGAATGACCGGCTCATCGATGATTCGAAAAATCGCGGCGACCGGCGGCTCGGGCTCGGTGCTTGAACCATCCAGGGCGAGGTCAATCGAGACATTGAGCACGCGGGCCCCCTCTGGAAAATCCATGCCCAAAAAGAAAATATCACTCCACGAACTGTGAGAAAGGTCCATGCGCACGGCGGTGCGTTCGTGCAGGATTGGAAAAGGGGCTCCATCGGTTCGCCCGGTGAGTTCGGGCCGCACGCGAAGAGGGTGAGTCGAGGGATGACCGCACCGGAACATCCATTGATTTCCCCGCACACTGCGCACGCTGCGACGGACCTGATCTGCCAGATTTTGCAGAGCAAGTTGGTAAAATGCCTGCGCGAAGGCACTGCAAAGGGCATCATCTGGAAGGGCTTTTCCACAGGAAACAAAAAGTTCGTCGATGGCCTCCTGAAAGCGGCGGTCCATGAGGTGACCGTGAACTGAGGCTGGAATCAGGCCGGCGCGCTGGCTTTCGAGTTTTGGCGGGAGGGCAAAGCGACAAATCGCGTAAAGGAAAAACAGGGCGCGCACGCGCATGTAGAGATTTTCTTCCCTTCTGCGGAATGAGTCCAAGGCAAGACACTCGCCCCAGAGTTGTGATGCACCGAGTCCTTCCGCCAGATGTTCGAAGGACCGGTCGCGGGCACTTGCCTCTTCCGCCAGAATTGTCTCAACAAAACGTGACATGGGT
The DNA here is from genome assembly GCA_041752795.1 of Terrimicrobiaceae bacterium. Lineage (GTDB taxonomy): Bacteria > Verrucomicrobiota > Verrucomicrobiia > Chthoniobacterales > Terrimicrobiaceae > JAJTZA01. Next base: position 982 of record JBGSVX010000273.1, on the reverse strand, counting down.
CAGTGGTCCGCAAGGAGGCTGACCATGCGGGAGAGGATTTCCGTGCGATGAGTTCCATCCAGTGCCATCGCAAGTTGAGCGGCAAGGAAGCCATAGCGTTCTTCGAGATCGTAGCGCCGGCCTTCGATCTCAAAGGCAAGCAAGCGCTCCTTTCCAACAAGGGAATCCAAAGCAACCGAAAGCCCGGCTCCATTTTCCAGTGCCGGGAAAATTGTCGGGCAGACGACATGCATGCCAAAAAAGCAGAGGTAATGACCCACGCGCAAGCCGGGGACGAGCAGGTGTTGTTCGGCCTGGGTCGGGGTCGGTTTTTCAAGCACGCGTTGGACTTCATAAAGTCCGGGACGTCCCTCAAAAAGCCTTCCGCCAAGTGCCCCGAAAGCCGAAAGGTGGCTCTCATGAGTGGCTTGAACAGCGCTCACCGTGCAGCGTTCGGATTCGGCCACTTCAATGAGTTGACGTGCGCAGGATTTTTCTGGATTTCGACTTAGATAGAGGTGGTCGCTCACCATGAGGAGAAAGGCATCTCCCCCGACGAAGTCCCTCCCGCAATGGACGGCGTGCCCGTATCCGCGGGGTTCCGCCTGCTCGATGAAATGGACTTTGTCCGCGCGTTCACCTGCCGCGCGGGCATAAAGATCGGAATCGCCGGGGCTGACCACAACGCCCACTTTTTCGATCCCGGCTGAGAGGGCCTCGTCAATGAGTTGTGCCAATACGGTCTGTGGTCGGCCCTCACGATCCACAAATGTCTGGAGAGGGAGTTGGCGCTGGCCTGTGCCGGCCGCGGTGATCAGGGCTTTGGGAATCCGCATGGGAGAAAACCCTTACCATTCCCCCTGCTGAAAGTAACGCAAAACCTGTGATATCGTCCTCCCACGAACGGTCCCCTCCACACAGTTTTCCGGTTTCTTTCCGGGATAAAGTGGGCTATTGGTCTTCTCCTTATGTCCCACCATTTTGAAACCCTCTCCCTGCACGC
>JBGSVX010000272.1:0-6560 GCA_041752795.1 Terrimicrobiaceae bacterium | reverse complement strand
TGGTCGAGTCGGTCCGCACGGCAAATGGCAGAGTGGAGGTCACCGCACGCCTTGACGCAGGTTACGATTTTCTCCGCCGCAAGGGCGCATCCTTCGCCATCGTGCAGCCCAAGATTTCCATTCAAGGGCTTACCGGATTGGAAACAATCCTCAGCGGGGTTTACATCGAGTGTGTGCCTGGAACAGGAGCTCTCTCACAGGGAATTTTCATGGGGCAGACCTCCGCAGAACCGGCTTTGCTTGAGCGCGAAGGTTTCAGAATCCGCCTGACCTCCAAGGAAACCACCGTGCAAGCCGGGGCACCCGTTCTGTATCGGGACATGACCGTCGGAGAAATCACCGAAAAATCCCTCTCAGCCGATGGCAAGGAAATCGAACTCACCGCAGTGATCGATCAAAAATACCGCTCCCTTGTCCGCTCGAATTCCCACTTTTGGGATGCCGGGGGCGTCGAGGCATCCATCGGCTTTCTAAAACTCAAAGTGAAATCCGAAACGATCATCGCCCCCGATGGCAAAGTCGCCTTCGCCAATCCCGAAAAACCGGGCGAACCGGTCAAACCGGGGCAGAGTTTTCCGCTTTCAAACAAGCCTCTAAAGTAGATTTGAAGGCGGACAAGGACTCGCCGGACTAACTCAAACAGAGGCATGGAAAGATCACTTGGCTCCACTGCTCCCAGAAGCTATGTTCCCATCATGACTTTGACTCTACCCGACATTCCGATCACGACCCGGATGAGCGAAGCCGAGTTGCGGATCGAACTCGCCTGCGCCTTGTATTCACGTGGACGAATCTCTGCGGTTACCGGCTCGCATTTGGCCGAAACCGACCTTATTTCCTTTCAAGGTGCCTTGGCTGATCGCGACATTCCACGAAACTATTCCGTCAGCGACCTCCACAGCGATCTTGCCGCGATGGACCGCATCCTCGGTGTGTGATTGTTGTCGCGGACACCTCGGTTATTCTCAACCTCACGCTGGTCGGGCAAGAGAATCTACTAGCTGCCATTTTCCATGAGGTTGTGGTTCCTCCGGCCGTCCAGGCCGAGTTCATGCGTCTGGCAAAGTCCTCCGGATGCTTTGCTGGTCTGGCCCTTCCCAAATGGATTCGTGTCCAACAACCGGCATCCATCCCGTCCACGATTGCGTGCGATGAGGATCTCGATCCCGGTGAATCGCAGGCGCTCGCCCTGGCACTGGAAATCCGCGCTGATGGGGTCCTCATCGACGAGGCGCACGGGCGCTCCATTGCCATCGAGCTTGGTCTGACTCCGATCGGAGTCTTTGGCATTCTTGTTCGCGCGAAGCTCGATGGGCTCCTCCCTGCCATAGCGCCAATCATCGACGACCTCTTGGCAAAAGCGCGCTTCAGGGCTTCGGATGAACTCATCCGCGAAGTGCTTCGAATTGCGGATGAGTAGCTCCCCTCGACTTGAGCCGCAAAGCAAACAGTGTCTCTCCATCTAAACCTCGGCAGGCGGAAGCTTGCCTTGTGCTGCGAAGAGTTGCTTCAGGAAATAAATGTCGCCGCGGTCTTTCTCGCGTCCCGCTCGCACTTTCATCCGATAGAGGAGTTCCGGACTGGCAAATGGAATTTTGACTCCATCAATTTCGTGGATCACAACGCTCTTTGATGCTTCTTCATAACCGATCCCCGAAGCACTCGCCATGAGATCCACGAGGATTTCATCCGCGACCCGCACCACGGTGTATTTTGCCACGTCCCCGGGATCCAATTCCCGCACGCAACCATCAGGCAAGGTCGCCAGTGCCTCAAAGACCTTCGCCTCGTTTTCGAGTGAGGCATCGAGCAAAAGATCCACATCCCCGGTGTTGCGATTAAGTCCGCAGGCCCGGACTGCAAAGCCACCCACAACAACGAAGGCCGCATTCACTGTCCTGAGTGCACGGCAAAGCTCTATGAGATCCCGCAGAGTCGGATCTCTCGGAATCAACTCACCGGTTTCCGGGTCAAATGGTCCGTCAGCCATTGGTCTGCTTCCTCGTGTGAGTGGAATAGATAAACCCCTTTGGAAATGTTGGGTCGGAATCCCTGCCGCCGCCAGATTTTGCTCGTTTCAATCTCCATGGGTTGAACAGCAAGGGGAGATGGCCGCACACGTCGTCCGACGGTCTTGCCGATAAACTCCTCGCAGTTGATAACAGGCTGCATGGCTGCACTCTGCCTCCGAAAGCCTGAAAACTCAAGGGTGTAGATGAGCAGCCACGGGCCGAGGCGTTGTTGGCCTAAGGGATCCCGCCGGAATGTTTGAAAACGGGACGGAAAAAAGGAGTGAGAAAAAATCTGGAAGGTCACGAATTCCTTCTGGATTAACCCATGAATTGCTGTCTCATCACGCTCACCTCATGAACCAACCTGTTGCTCCGGAAAAATCGGGAATGAAGCGCCTCTCTGCCGAGTTACTGGCGTTTTCCGAATCGATTCATCGGACCGATGTTTCACTGGGTGAGATTATTGCTCAGCTCGAGGGGCGCGTTTATACATTTCTTTTGGTCATTTTATCGCTTCCTTTTTGTCAGCCCATCGCGCTACCCGGGCTTTCCACTCCATTTGGCGTCGTGATTGCCCTGTTGGGATTGCGGTTCGCATTTCGGAAGAAACCATGGCTGCCAAAAAGGCTTTTGGATTTGCGGATTCCTAAAAAAATCTTCCCGGCCATTCTGAAAGGTAGCGCGAAGGTTCTCACTCTGCTGGAGCGCTTGCTTCATCCGCGATGGACGTGGGTCTTTGACTGGAAAGCCACACAGGCGATTGCCGGACTCACGATTTTCAGTTGCGGGCTGTTGTTGCTTTTGCCTTTGCCGCTTCCATTCAGCAATTTGCTTCCTGCTGCGACGGTTGTTTTGCTGGCATCCGCTTTTTCTGAACGGGATGGGCTGATGCTTTGGTTGGGCGGAGTGTTTTTTATGGTCACGCTGGGGTTTTTCCTCGCCGTTGTCTTCGGAAGCATTGAAGTAATCGGCTGGCTGGAGGGGCATTTCGGGGGATTTTTTGATCCACAGGACGAGGCTCCCGGCGTCACTCCAATCACGCCATGACCATGCCAAGTGAGAATTCAACATTTGATTCAAGTGCCAGCTCACTCGTTCAGGAGGCTCAGCCGCCTGCACTCCGATTTTAGGCAACTGAACTTTTCTTGCCATGAGCGAATTCATCCTTCAGCATCCCGTGCCGTGAGACAAAACCTTTTCCAGTCCCTGATTTTTCGCAGTGTTATTCCATTGAGCCTCGCGTGCTTTGCTGTGCTGACGACCGGTTGCGAGACAACCCGCAGCACGGGAAAGACATCATTTGGTTATGACCCGGTTGTCACGGCACCCAAAAATCCTTCTGCGGTGAAATTGAAACTCAGCACGGGTGCCCAGCGATTGTATGTTGTGGAGGGAGACAAGGTCCTGCTCGCAACCCCGGTTTGTGTTGGCACAGCCAAGACCCCGACTCCACATGGCAACTACACCATTTATTCCAAACAGGCCAACCGCCGACGCGTCAGCAGCCCCGGAGCCGGTTATCCCATGACGTATTGGATGGAGTTTAAATCCGCGTACGGGCTGCATTGGGGCTTTGTGAAACCACAGCCTGCGACCCATGGATGTGTGCGCATGCCATTGAAGGCGGCTCAGAAAACATTCGCCCTCATTCGCGTGGGCACACCGATCAATATCTCCACAAGTCAGCCATGGGATGCCACGATTGGAAAATCGCTTCCTGTCCTGAGTGATAGCACACTTCCCGACCCGCCAATGGCCTACATGCTCAGCCCGCAAGTTTTTGCGGATGCCAAGCAGGGCAAAATGTGGAAATTTTAGGGAGTTAGGGTACGGTCAGATCCGCACGGGGCGACGGGATTTTTCCGATTCGAAACAGGCGTCCAGGACACGCTGAACTTCTGCACCCCGTGCAAAATCGGCCTCTCCCTGTGATGAGGTGCGGATCGCTGTGACAAAACGCTGATAGTTGTTTGGGAGGCGTTTGCATTTCACCTCTTTCCATGAATTCGTGTCGAGGTCTTTGCCCCGGCATATCCGGTAGGAGTCGGTCGAACGGTCCGAATCCAATTCGATGGAGCCGAGGGTTCCGGAGATTTTGAGAAACAGGCGGTTGGCATGACCCCCGACCCAGCGGCTCGTGTGAATGACCCCGAGTGCGCCATTTTCGAATTCGACATTGAGGGTGGCCGAGTCGTTGGCATCCAACTTGTATTTGCCGATTTTGTTGCCGGGCGCTTTGGGGAAGGCCTTGAGTCGGCAGAAGACCTCACGGATCGGGCCGACCGGAAACGTGGCATAATCCACGATGTGGACGCCGACATCTCCAAGCACGCCTTTGCTTCCATGATCCGAGGACAAACGCCAGAGCCATGCGGGGGTGGTGCGCCAATCGCCCCATGCCTTGCTCACCAGCCATGCCTGCAAGTAGGAAGCCTCCACATGTCGGATTTCTCCCAGCTTTCCGCCGGAAACCAGTGCAGCCGCTGCTTGAATGCACGGCCAGTCGCGATAAGAAAAATTTACCATGTTGACCACGCCGGCTTTTTTGGCGGCTGAGGTCATTTTTTTTGCATCAGGTGCGGAAAGCGCTAGCGGTTTTTCGCAAAGCACATGTTTTTTGGCAGCCAGACATTGCATGGTGACCGGCAGATGAAACGCATCCGGAGTCACGACGCTCACAGCATCCACCCCACCGGCAGACAACAAGTCTTCCACTTTTGCGAACGCTGCGGGAATTCCATGTTTTTCCGCGAAGGCCTTTGCGCGCGGCAGATCAATGTCGCAGGCCGCAACAACCACACAGCCCTTGTTTTTTGTGAATTGCTCAGCATGCATATTTGCCATGCCCCCAGTGCCAATGATTCCGATCCGGACTGGGCGGGATGATTTTGAGACGTTGGATTTCATGAAAACGATTTTTGGGTATTGGACGGGCAGGCTTTGAATCAATCAACGAAAACCGACAACTGGCCGCGCTTCCGCTTCGGGGTCAGCCGGCAGTGGCTCCAAGGCGGGCGAGTTGGGGCAGGAATCCGGAATTCGAACAGTGGGGCGTGCCCAGTGAACTGCGTTGGCAATCACCTTCTGAACCTCGGATTGATGATAGCTCGGGTAGGTTTCGTGGCCGGGACGGAAGTAAAAAACGCGGCCATTTCCCCGTTGCCATGTGGCGCCACTGCGGAAGACTTCACCGCCGGTAAACCATGAAATAAAAATCAGTTCATCAGGAGTGGGAATCCCGAAAGGTTCGCCATACATTTCTTCGGCAGGGATTTCAAAATAATCGCCGATGCCCTGAGTGATCGGGTGATGGGGGGCAACATTCCAGAGCCGTTCCTTGTCCGTGGATTCCCGCCATTTGAGAGAACACGTGGTGCCCATCAATGCCTTGAACACTTTTGAGTAATGCCCCGAGTGAAGAACAATCAGGCCCATGCCTTCGAGCACCCGCTCTTTGACTTTGGCCGCCACCTCGTCAGCAACATCCCCGTGGGCCATGTGTCCCCACCAAACCAGCACATCCGTCTCCTCAAGCACGCTTCCGCCGAGGCCGTGCTCCGGCTGATCCAACCATGCGGTTTTTACATCGAGACCATCTTCCGTGCGAAGAGCCGCCGCAATGGTTTCATGCATGCCATCGGGGTAGATGGCGGAAACTTTGGGATTCTTTTTTTCGTGGCGGAATTCGCCCCAAACCAAAACGCGAAGTGGAGAGGTGATCATATTTTTCTGATGAGTTGATTTTTAAGAGATAACCCCACCATCCTTTATGTTTTATACAACATTGCAAGAAGCAGGGATTGCAATCTTCTGCGAAGAATATCACTTTTCCGATCATGGATATCAGGACAACTTCACCGAGGGATGCATTTGAAAAGGCCATCCAGAAGGCATGGGAACTGCATCAGCAAGAAACAATAAAAATTCATGTAGCACCCGGCGGAGGAGCGTATCGCAAATGGCCGAGGGCTCATTTCCATGGCACTCCGGAATTTTTCCTCCAAGTGGGTGGAGCAACTTCCTTCGAATGTCCCGGGGGAGCCTTTCGATTAAAACACGGGGAAATTGCCATTGTTCCTGCAGGGGTTCCCCACGCGGAAGAACCATGTTTCCTGAGTTCACCCTACTCGACGATCGTTGCCATGTGGAATCCGGAGGGCTTCTCTCTGCTGAGGTCATTTAGCGATGAAAAAAACCGCATCGGGGCAAAAGAGGTCCTCGAGGTACGGGGCAAATCAGGCAGGAATGCCTTCAACTTCCTATCCCAGATCACTGAGGATCCGATTTTTTCATCGCTGATGCGTGACTTCCAGAACCAGTTGGTTGGAGCCTTTCTGGTTGCCCTGCTCAGTGATCTGAAAGGAGGAAGTTCCGTGGCAGACCCGGAATCTCTCACTCCATTGGTTTCGTCAGCACGCAAAGTGGCACTTGCTCAGCTCTCTGATCCCACACTAGGCCTAAAATAAGCGCGATGTGAGGAGAAAATTGTAAAAAAAAACTCGAAATGCCCATAGAATCAAGGTTTGTTTGCGATTGCTAAGATCAAAA
>JBGSVX010000271.1:0-2779 GCA_041752795.1 Terrimicrobiaceae bacterium | reverse complement strand
CACAAACAGATTTCTCCACGGCGGGGTCCAAGTGCGCATGGGTGCCAACCGCTCCACTTACCTTGCCAACGCGGATGCGATCCCGGGTCTGTTCCAAGCGCTCGATGGCCCGGCCAAACTCATCATACATGAGCGCCATTTTGAGACCAAAAGAAACAGGTTCGGCATGAATCCCGTGGCTTCGACCGATCATCGGCGTGAACTTGTGTTCAATGGCGCGGGCTGCAACCGCCTTGCGAAGCGAATGAAGATCTTCCATCAAAATATCGCAGGCCTCATTCATTTGCACCGCAAGCGTGGTATCCAGAAGGTCGGATGAGGTCAGTCCCTGATGAATCCACCGCGAAGCTGGCCCCACGTGCGTTGCCACTTCCTCAAGGAATGCAATGACATCATGGTTCGTGCGCAATTCATTTTCGCGAACCTTTTCAATGTCGAAGGTCGCTTTTTCCCGGATGGTGACCGCATCTTCCTTCGGTATCGAGCCAAGGTCTGCCATGGCCTCACAGGCCAGCACCTCGATTTCGAGCCAGATTTCCAGTTTGCGCTGCTCACCCCACAGGGTTCGCATTTTAGGCAGAGAGTATCGTTCAATCACAAGGAAACCCTACCCTCCCGAACAAACATCTGACCATCCTGAATTTTCGCATCGGCATCAGAGTAATGAAATGCCTTCTTTATCCATGGTCGGTGCTTTGATAGCCAATCTCATTGATGTTTCATCAAGAACCTCCATCTGTTCCGGTTGGAACCCAACGACCAGTGCGTGCAAATCCGCCGGCCAGTTGGAAATTTCTCGCGGGAGTTCTGGCGGGAATTCTCCTTCCTTTATTGATGGCTGAGATGTTTTTGCGAGGTTTTCCACCCGAAGACATCCACGAATATCTTGGCGAAGAGTCGCCAACCACGGGAGTGTATTGTGCGGACCCGGAGATCGGGGCGGACTACCGGAGCTTTGAAGATTTTCAGGCCGGTGTGGAACCAATGATCAAGGAATTGGGTCCTCTGACCTCTCCCCTGGCCACATGGGCATTGTTTGGAAATTCGTTTGTGCAGGCCGGGGGAATGTTGGGCGATACCGCTTCAGCGGCCTTGCCCGACATACGAATGTTCTATCTTCAAAACAATGAACCGCTCTTTTTGCGAGTGGCCCAGGCAAGGCAACTCCTTCGAAACGGATTGCGACCTCAGCAGTTGATTTTTGTGATCATGCCGATCGACATGCTTCGATTGGGCAAACAGCCTCTTTCAGCCATTCAGGTGAATGAGCGCGGTGCCATCACTTATCGTGTTCGCAGCCCGGAAGGACCACTTTCTATTTTGAACAAGACGAGCCGCCTGGCGCTCACGTTATGGGTTAGAAGCGGTCAACACGTGACTCATCCCTCCTTTCGCGGCAGCGTAGTGACATCAGCCGTGCCGTCCTGGCTCGAAGAGGACTTGCACACAATGCTTCGCGTGCTCGGAGAATTGACAAGGGAATATGGAGTCCCGAGCACCATTCTTCTGCTCCCGAATCGAGAGCAGATATTCGGTCAAACTCAATTTGCCCTCCAGGATTCTATTGTCGCCATTTGTCAGGCTGAGGGGCTGGATTGTTATGACGCGCGGGAACTCTTTCTGAACGATTCCGACAAGCCGTCCCTCTTTCTCCCCGACTGGCATTTTTCGGAACGAGGGAATCACATGCTTTTTCAGGCCCTTCAGGATCACTTGTCTTCACTGCCTAACAACAAAGCATCCAAGCCATGAGCTTTGTTGACCGGGATTTTGCATGGTTTGTTTTGGCAGCCATCGCGGCATGGTGGCTGGTGCGGGGTCATTACCGATTGCAAATCGCGACGATGATTGGCGTAAGCCTTTTCTTCTACGGTTTCCATCATTGGTGGCTTCCCATTGTGCTTGTGGTTTATGCCGTAGTGGATTGGGGAATCGCGCTCTGGATGGGAGCAACAGTTCACCGAAAGCAGGTGCTCGCGCTTGGAATTGGTTTCAACCTCGGCCTGCTTGCACTGTGGAAATATCTGCCATGGTTCTCGCCAGACCTGGCAGGGAATTGGATTCTTCCAATGGGAATGTCCTTCTACGCGTTCTCCGGCATTTCCTACATGGTGGACGTGTGCCGCAATCAAGTCCCGGCGGAAAAGAACCTGTTTCGCTACCTTTTGTTCACATCGTTTTTCCCGCATTTGATGGCCGGCCCGATTCTTCGTGCCCGCGAATTTCTCACTGATCTCACCCCCGAAAAACTGCCAACACATCCCAATTCTCCGCTTGAGGGAACGATCCTCATTGCCCGGGGATTTTTTAAAAAACTCGTTCTCGCGGATGGCATTGCCATGGTAGTTGATCCCTTTTTTGCGAATGTTTCCCAGATTTCCACCGAGGGGGTTTGGTCATTGCCATTTCTGTATCTCTACGCCCTGCAAATTTACTGCGACTTTTCCGGCTACATTGACATTGCCCGGGGGCTCGGACTGTGGTTCGGATTCCGATGGCCGGAAAACTTTAACCTGCCTTACCTTGCCGTCTCGGTGCAGGATTTTTGGAGGCGCTGGCACATGACGCTTTCGCGGTTTCTGAGAGATTACTTGTATATTCCTCTTGGGGGCAATCGTCATGGGGCATGGCGGGCCGGTCTAAATTTGATGATCACCATGACTCTTGGCGGACTTTGGCATGGTGCAGGCTCGGGATTTCTTGTCTGGGGAGCTCTGCATGGGGTCTATCTTGTCATCAATCACCTCTGGAACTCGTCGGCTCCTGGACAACCCCTGGC
>JBGSVX010000270.1:0-4242 GCA_041752795.1 Terrimicrobiaceae bacterium | reverse complement strand
ACAAACGGTCGAGCCAGAGACTGACAAAATTCGGAAATTCGATCCCATAGGATTGGGTTCCAAGTACCGGGACCCCGGTGTATTTGACCAACGCAATAAGCACCATGTAAGCAACCCAAAAACCGGGAAGCGCAATGAGTGCAAACGCCCCAACCGAGGAGGCCATATCTGCTGCCGTGCCCGCACGCCGCGCCGACCAAACCCCCCACAGCAACCCAAAGACCAGCGAGAGCACAATCGAATAGATATTCAAAATCAGCGTGGCAGGAAGCCGCTCGAAAATGCGTTCGAGCACCGGCCGCTCGTCCTTGATGCTTTTGAGTTTCCCGCTGAACAGGTCTCTCATATTCAGGAAATACTGCTCATGAATCGGGCGGTCCAAATGAAACTTCTTTTTGAACATTTCTTTCACTTGAGGAGAAATCTTGGGGTTGAGTTCTCCCCAGGGATACGGACTGCCCGGAGCCAAAGTGAACATGGCAAAGGACACCACACTGATTAAAAAAATCAGAACGGTTCCAATCGCCAGGCGTCTGAGAATAAAGTTCAGCATGACATCAGGGACTTTTCGGGGTTGTGGAAGCCGGGAGATCTTTCGCGTATTCCGGCCGGTAAAACCAGTCGGAGTAGTAACTCCAACCGGCTTTGGTCATTTCAATGGGCGTATCGATCCAACCGTCTTTGGTGGGACGCCGGATACGGAACGAGTCCTTCCAAACCACGGAAGTGCTCTCCGGAACATAGAGAAAAAGATACGGCTGCTGACGGTAAATAATTTCCTGCATTTTTCCGGCCATGGAGACAATTTTGGAGCGTTGGTATTCCTGACGGATCCCTTCCAAGAGATCATCAACTTCGGGGTTTTTGTAGCCAACGACGTTCAACTGCTCGGGGTTGGTTTGTGAAGAATGCCAGATTTGGTATTGGTCGTAGTCGGGTCCAAGTGCCCACCCAAGCACGGTGGCATCAAAGTTTCCTTTGTTGATGTAATTCTTAAGAAACACTGCCCACTCGTAGCTTTCGATTGTTACTTCAATCCCGAGGGTTTTGAGATTGTCCTGCACCAGCGTGGCGATATCCCGCCGGATTTCGTTTCCATTGTTGGTGATGAGCGTGAACGCAAAACGTTTGCCGTCCTTGGTAAGGATACCATCCGGGCCCGGCACCCAGCCAGCCTCGGCGAGCAGGGACTTGGCCTTATTGACATCGTAAGTGAAGGGTTTGACATCCGGATTGAAGAACCACATCTGGGGCAGGAAAATCCCGGTGCTTTGCTGGCCATGACCATACAAAATGTATTTCACCATCTCGGGGATGTTGATGGCATGGGCCAGCGCGATGCGGACCCGTTCGTCATCGAAGGGAGGCCTCTTCAGGTTCCAGCCAATATAAGAATACGAATTGCCCGGCGTGGAAAAGAGATCGAAGCGCGGATCTTTTTCGAAGCCGCTAACCGCCCACGGATCAACTTCCCAAAAATCGACCTGACGAGTTTCAAAAGCCAGTCGGAGTGCCAACTGATCCCCCAGGATGCGGTACACGAGACCATCCAACCACGGCCCTGGTTTTTTGTAGAAGTCAGGATTGCGTGTTAGCCGGACGTATTCATTGGTTTTCCAATCAGCAAACCGGAACGGCCCGGTGCCAATCGGCGAGCGGTCAAAGTTTTTCACCCACCACTCTTGGGATTTGCCTTCGAGAATGTGCGCGGGGAGAACAGACATCATCCAACTCGTGAGAGCTGGAGAATACGGTCTGCGGTAAATGACGCGGAACTCAAACTCTGATGGAGTCTCGACCCTCAAGATCGTGTCAAAATCCGGTTTGCGAGGCGAGGCCACTGCTTCGTCCATAATGGCACGAAACGTGAATGCGGGATCACGGGACGTGAATGGCTGGCCATCATGCCATTTCACATCACGGCGCAATTGAAAAACAACTTCCGGTTCCGCAAGAAAATCAAGGGATTCCACCGGAGTGATCGCGGCCTCCGGAGAAAAAAAGCTTTTGACCTTTTCGACGGCCTCCTCCGGGTCTCCGAGCACTGTTGCTTCAAGTGCCGAGGAGCCTTCGACCCAGACACGCAAAATCCGACCGCCTCCCTCCGCAGCACGCAATTTTTCCAATGCCACGCCGGGAGACTCCTTGGTTTCCACCCGGACAATCTGAATCGGGAGCGTGCCATCCAGAACTCCGGCAATCTCGCGGGAAACTTCCATTCCGGGTTCATGCAGATGCAGAAGCAACGAACTGCCCATTTGACGAACCGACTCAAGCTGCCAGCCACCCCATTTTGAACGGACCCCCTCAAGCCTCAACAACCCGGAAAGAGCGGCGTTGTCATCTTTGAAAAAAAATGTCGTTGTCTGACTCAGGGAAAATGACTCGGCCAACTCGGGCTTGATTTCGAGATTTTCATTGTATTGAAGCAACCCGCTAAAAATGGAACCAGTCACCTGACTCGCAGCGGAGTCAGCGCCTTTGATTGGGTTGAGCGTGGAAGGCTCCCCGAGCATGCCAATAGAAAATTCATTGCGCTTGGACGTATTGAGCAGGATCACATTCAGAAATGCGGCCGCAATGAGCGCCAATAACAGCGCGGGCAGTCCATACACAATGTAACGAATCATTGCGCGGGAAGGAATCGGGTTCCGGCATCGCGGCCTGAAGCCGCCATGGCAATTTGACCGGGCTTTCTGCCATCAATGACCGTTGCAGGAATTCCTGCCTGCAGAGCAATTTGCACAGCCTCAAGTTTGGTTTTCATGCCACCAACCGAAAAGGCCCCCTTCTCAGGCCTCACATAGGAAAAGGCTTTTTCCATGTCGCGGATTGTCTTGATCCGCCGACCGGCAGGATCAGTGAGACCATCGGAACTTGTAAGCAAAAGCAGGCGCGAGGCGCGAACGAGCAATGACACCTCGGCGGACAGTCGATCATTGTCGCCAAAACGCACTTCCTCCACCGCGACGGAATCATTTTCATTGATGATCGGAACAATGTCCCCGGCTTCCATCAGTCGCTCCAGGGTGTTGCGTGCATTGATCCGCCGAATCCGGCTGTCGATGTCCCCATGGGTTAACAAAAGTTGGGCGACTTTGATGCCATGCCGTTTGAACGAGTCCGTGTAAAGTCGCATGAGCTCGGGCTGACCCAGAGCCGCACAGGCTTGTTTGCCGGGAAGGTCCTCTGGGCGGGAATCCATTCCCAAAACCGAAACCCCGGCCGCAATTGCCGCACTGCTCACAATCACACAGGGCTTTCCAGATTTGACCAAGCCTGCAACCTCCTCCGCGATGCGCCGGAATTGCGCCCTATCCAATGAACTTCCTCCAGGTTGCGAAAGCACTCCGGTCCCGAATTTCAAAACGATTCTCCCGGAGTTCCCGGTCTGCGCCTTCCGCTTTCCGGTTTCCGCTTTGCTCTTTCCGGTTTTCAAAGCTTGCCTCCCATCGAGATTTCCAACATCCCTGCTTCGAGAGCAAGACCTTCGTTCACGGTCATGGCCAATCGTCTTTGCATAGTTTCCCAAGAATCAATCATCGCAAGCAAATCGGCTGTTGAGAAGCGTTCCGCAAGTTTTTTGCACACTTCGTGGGGACAATCTCCGCCGTGCGCGGCCCGCAGGGCTCCTCCGAGCGCGTAGAGAATGGCCCCGACCACCCTCTCACGCTCGCGCAGCGCGGCGGACTCGGTCATGGCCTTGAGTTGCTCTTCGCGGTCATCCAACCAGTCGGACCCGCCGGCAGCATTTTTGTAGCGGGCGGATTCTTCTTTGAAAACGGCATCATATTCTTTGCCGATCCGGGTTCGGGCGCTGACGAGGATTTGTTGAACCGCACGGGTGAGCCGGAACGCGGCCGCGACCGAGGGGCCTTTTTCTCCCCCGGAGAGCAAAGAGTCCCCAATTGCATCCAGGATGGCCAGCCCCTCGGGGCCCGGACCAGTGTCTCCACCCAAAAGCGAGGTCTCGACACACCGGGAAAGCACGGTTTCCAAAATGGCCTCGGGCAGGGAACTTGTCAGAATGAGGATGCAGCCCGAGGGAGGTTCCTCCAAAGTTTTCAAAAACGCATTGGCCGCTGCCGGTTGCAAACGGTCGGCATCAAAAATCATGGCGACCTTGTTTCGCGAAAGCAGGGGCTTGCGGTGAATGACCTGCTCCAGGTCGCGGATTTGATCGATGACGATGCGGCGAGATTTGGATTCCGGCTGAACGAAGTGGGCATCCGGGTGGGCAAG
>JBGSVX010000269.1:0-2606 GCA_041752795.1 Terrimicrobiaceae bacterium | reverse complement strand
AAGGGCTGCACGGGCGGTATCAAAGGAATCAAAAATCGCCTCCTTGTCTTCCTGCATATCCCGATTGTAAGTGAGCGGGAGACCCTTCATAAGCGTCAGCAAAGACATCAGATTCCCGTAAAGACGTCCGGTTTTTCCACGGGTCAATTCCGCAATGTCCGGATTCTTTTTTTGTGGCATCAGGCTCGAACCCGTGGTGTGCCGGTCGCTGAGTTTGAGAAAACCAAATTCGGCAGAGGCCCAAAGGATCACATCCTCACTGAGCCGGGAAAGGTGCATTCCGAGCAGAGCGAGAGCTGATGCGGCCTCAATTGCGAAATCCCGGTCGGACACCGCATCCATGCTGTTTTGGGAAACACCGGGGAATCCCAATTCGGCGGCAATGGCCGACCGATCCAAAGAAATCGTCGAACCCGCAATCGCGCCGGACCCCAGTGGCATGACATTCATGCGCGCGGAACAATCGCTCAAACGTCCGGCGTCCCGCTCCAGCATTTCCACATAGGCCAGGAGGTGATGCGCAAACAGAACCGGCTGGGCGCGCTGAAGATGCGTGTAGCCGGGAATCACGGAACGCGAGTGGCGTGCCCCCAAGGAAACAAGAGCCCCCTGCAAGGCTTGGATTCCCTTTTTCACCAAAGTGATTTCTTCGCGCATCCACAGGCGGATATCCAAGGCGACTTGGTCGTTGCGGCTTCGTGCCGTGTGGAGCTTGGCACCGGCCGGCCCGATCCGCCGGGTCAACTCGGATTCAATGTTCATGTGGACATCTTCCAACTCCTGATCAAATGCAAATGTCCCCGCCGTCACTTCGGCTTCGATGGCTTTCAGACCGGCTTCAATTTCAGAAAATTCCAGCCCGCTTAAAATTCCCGCAGTTTGGAGTGCGCGGGCGTGGGCGATGCTGCCGCGAATGTCGTGGGCATACAGGCGCCAGTCCGTGGTGACCGATTGACCATACGACTTGAGCAAATCTGACGGAGACTCTGAAAACCGGCCCTTCCACATAATCTTGTTTCGGATATCAGCGCTGATGCGTTTTGTCTTCGCAGGTCTTGTTTTCGCAATGACCCACCCGTTTCAATTCGTCGCAATGCCCCTCAATTTTGATCATTTTGTTGGCCGGGGAAAATCCCAGGCGGCGGGTGATGCAATTTTCCAGCAATTCCATGTTGGTGTCTTCGAACTCGATGATTTTGTTGCAATCCACGCAAATGAGGTGTTTGTGGGTCGGGTGTTCGACAAAATTCGGATCATAGATTTTGGTGTCCGTTCCAAAGTCCAGTTCTTTGAGGAGTCCGCTCTCAACAAGAAGTGGCAGGGTGCGGTACACGGTCGCTCGGGAGACCGAAGGGTCAATGCTCTGAGCCCGTTTGAGCAACTCTTCCGTTGTGAAATGATCGTTTGTGCCAAAGGCAGCCTGAATGATGGCCTCGCGCTGGGTGGTGCGGCGGAGGCCTTTCCCGGCAAGAAACTCCTGGAGGGTTTCCCGCACGCGTTGAAGAAGGTCGGGTGCCATGTGTGACGCCTAGAATACGATGCGATTGCAACGAGTCAAGGAACCGGAATCAAGAAATCAGCCATGACGAGCGGGCCGTAGTGACGCCGCCTATTTAACCCTCTTCGAAAAGCGGGAGAATTTTCAGGTCGCGAACGAGAACGAGGCCTTGGTCGGTGATTCGGAAAAAGGGGATCACCGAAAGTGGAAGCAAGTTGAATCCCATGTAAGGCATACGACATCCCGCCTGATTCCATGCCAATTTCAGAAGCGCAGTTTCCTCCGCAACCACCGACGCACGACGTTCAGAGATCAGTCCGGCGATGGGCAGTGCAACACTGGCAATCAATTCCCCATGGCAAACCACACAGACTCCACCTTGGGAACCCCGAAGGGTCTCGACGGCAAGCCTCATGTCAGCTTCAGAAGTTCCAGCCACAATGAGGTTATGGGCATCATGACCCACGGTGCTCGCCACGGCTCCATCGCGGACCCCAAAATTCTGGAGAAGTCCATGGGCCACGCGGCCATGTTTTCCATGACGTTCAATCACGGCAACATGACAGAGATCATGTTTTGAAAGAATCGCCTGCCAACCCTCGGTGGGATCGAGGGTCAGTTGCGTGTGAGTGGTTTCGATGGCGGGTGGGTCAACACGAATCACATTGGCGACGGACTTTCCAGATGGCAGATCGGGAATCAGAATAGGCGAGGAAGGCAGGAGAACGGTCTTTCGAGCCTGGGGCGGGTATTTGTAGGCCGTGGCCAGCGAGCGTTCAAGCAACTCAGTGGGGCGGCCACCGTCAACGACGAGCCTGCCGCTCAAAAAGGTGGAGTGAACTTTTCCGTCATCATCACGAAGCACAAAGTCCGCGCGGCGACCGGCGCCGAGGGATCCGAATTCTCCATCCATCGCATAACGGGTGGCAGCATGAAGGGACCCCATGCTCCATGCGACGGCGGGTGCGATTCCATGACGAACAGCCTCGGAGGCCACCCAGTCCATTCCAAATAGAAATAGATCGTCGGCATCCCGGTCATCGGTGCACAGACAAACCCGCTTGGTGCTACAACCAAGTTCCGTGATGGCCCGGATCGCTTCGGGCAG
>JBGSVX010000268.1:0-3095 GCA_041752795.1 Terrimicrobiaceae bacterium | reverse complement strand
GCGGGCTCACTCCAATCGAAATAGTCCTTAAATTTTGCTCCCTCCTCCTCCTTGCCCATGGCCACTTTGGATTTGAGGATGCCTTTTGTGAGATACAAATCGCGCAGACGCGCACGGGCCGCGGCATCATCATTGATGCGCTCTGCCAGAATGTCGCGCGCTCCGGCCAGTGCTTCGTCTTTGTCCTTGATGGTGGCTTTGTTGCCATCGACTTCGTATTCACGGCCGGCGTATTCCTGCGCGGCAGACTCTGCGTTCGTGGAGGGATCCTGGACCCACAAAATCTCGGCAAGAGGCTCAAGGCCCTTCTCTTTGGCGATGGTGGCTTTTGTGCGCTTTTTGGGACGGAAAGGCAGATAGATATCTTCCAAAGTGACCAGTGTCTCCGAGGCGTCAATTTTGGCCTGAAGTTCCGGCGTGAGCAGCTTGCGTTCGGTGAGAGACGAAAGGATTGCCTCCCTGCGCTTGTCGAGTTCCTCCAACTTTTCCAGACGGTCCCGGATCGCCGTAATTTGGACTTCATCCAACTCCCCGGTGCGTTCTTTCCGGTAGCGGGCAATAAAGGGAACTGTGCCTCCCTCCTCCAGCAAAATGGCGGTGGCCGCCACTTGGCGCGGCTGAAGTTTCAGTTCTTGGGTGATCTTGGCAATGTGTTTTTCAATCATCGGAAGAGGTGCAAATCATGCAGGGACGGGAGAGGGAGTCAACGCCCTGATTTTGATTTTTTTGAAGGTGAAAACGGCTGGTTGGAAAGCAATTTGTGGAGGACGGATTTGACATGGGAGGCCATGGCCTCGGTGTCTTTGGGGGCTGGTTCCCGACCGGGGGGAATCAGTCGGCCATCAAGGCGCTGATGACGAATTTCGCCGCCCTGCCAGATCCATGCCGACTCGCTGAACGGGCCGACAAGCCGGGGATCGCTCCATGTGTGAATGGCAAGCAGCGGGGTGTTTGCCGCCGCTGCAATATGGGCAGGTCCACTGTCCACGCTGACAACAAATGCCGCATTCCGGATCAGGCCTGTGAGTTCGAGCAGGGACGTTTTTCCAAGGAGGTTTGTGATATGCGGACCCGCCGGGGCGTGAGATGCCGCGCCACCAACAAGCACCACCGGAAGGGGCGCCAGCGATTTGCACAACTGGTCCAGAGCATCAGCATGAAGGGATTTTCGTTTGCCTCTGGCAAATGGGTGGATCAAGACATAGGGGTCCTCCGGCGTTCCCTCCGGGAAACTCCCCATGGGCAAAGGAAAGGATGGCTCCTCCGGGATGGGGATTTGCAGCGGTGCGAGTGCCCTCAAATAGCGGCGCACGCTGTGTTCAAGCGGCACAACCGGGGTCATTGACGAATAAAAAAAGCGAGCGCCTTCCCTTGCGTCCGAAAGACCGATAATTTGGCGTGCTCCAGATGCACGTGCCATCAAAGCACTTCGCAAAAGTCCCTGAAGATCCACGCAGATATCCGGATCCACATTGGAGAGCGAAGAAATCCATGGAAAAAATCTTGCCATTCCGGCTCCCCGAAAATTCTCACGTGGAAAGTCAAAAGTTTTATCCACGTTGGGATTGTCAGTAAGCAGGGGCCTCCAGCGGGGATCCACCAGCCATGTGATCTCACAGGCTGGCCATGCGGACTTGATGGCAGACGCCACAGGCAGGGAATGGATCACGTCTCCCAAAGAGCCTGGCTTGATAAGGAGGAGCCTTCCCGGCGGCGGATTCATCGACACAAAAAACAGGCTGTTCCGTTTAGCGTCCCGCAATCAGCCGCTCGGCCAACCGTTTGGGAAGTCCTGCGGCAAGAATTGCCTGCTGGGCACTGTGAACATCGTATTCCACCCGGCGCAAGGTGATCTCGGTCTTGTCGGTGTCATAAACCGCATAAGACGCCCGCCAGTCACCATCCCGCGGCTGCCCCACACTTCCCACGTTGATGAGATACTTCCGGCCGGGGGTCATTTGGATGGTTTCAAATGGGATGGTTCTCACGCTGCCATCCCGCACATAAGCCTTCGGCGTGTGGGTGTGACCAATGAAACACAGGGCGGTCATTTGGTAGCTGAAGCTGGCCGCTGCATCCAATTGATTGAAAATATAACCCCATTTGTAAGGTGTATCCAAGGTGGCATGGACAATAGTGAAATCCCGGACCTGACGCTGAAGGCGAAGCGCACGGAGCCATTCTTTCTCAGCCTCGGAGAGTTGGCCACGGGTCCAATTCATGGCCTCCTCGGCCAAGGCATTGAAACCCTCCTGTTCACCCATCATGGAAGCCTGCTCGTCATGGTTGCCTTTGACCACCGGGCACTCCAGCGACCGCACCAATTCGACGCAATGGTGTGGGTAGGCATTGTAGCCGACGATGTCACCCATGCAGACGTAATGGGTGCAGTTTTGTGCGCGGCTGTCTTCAAGGACCGCGTTTAAAGCATGAAGGTTGGCGTGGATATCGCCGAAAATCGCAAAGCGCATGGGAGAGGTTTCTAGGGGGATTGTATGCGCTCCGACTCGGGAACATCCAGTTTCTTTTCCATTTCCTTGATAAGAGTTAAAAGTGTGGGGAGGCGCTGGGTTTCCCCTTTTTCATAAAGAGCCCGCATTTTTTTGTAAGCTTCGAGTTCATGACCGGGGCATTTTGCGAGTTCATACACCGCAAATCGTGCGACGTAGGGTGGGGGATTCGGGAGTTCGGCGGCTTTGGCAAATGCGGCGGCAGCTCCGCAGTGGTCCTCGAATTTGTCCCGCAACAGGATCGCAAGGCGTTCACGCAGGAAGGAACTTTCGGGATTGTTGCGGATTCCCCTCTCCAAAATATCGCGCCCCAATTCAAAATATTGACGCTGATTCCTCTGTCGGAGCGCTTCGCTCTGAACGGATTCATCATTGAGAGCGGCCACGCTGGCATTCCATGCCATGTGCCATGCGGCCATGTCCCAGTAGGTGAGGGAGCGCGGTTGAAGGGAGGTGACATTATCAAAAAGGGATGCCATGCGTCCCCACTCGGTGCGTTCCCATGCCGTGTGCGCCTCAATCCAGAGGACTGCGGCCAGAGGCGAACGAAATCCGCTCAGTGCAGCTAGGAAACCCATCTGACCC
>JBGSVX010000267.1:0-2256 GCA_041752795.1 Terrimicrobiaceae bacterium | reverse complement strand
TTCGCGGCAAGGGCCTCAAATGTGGTTTGGATTCTTCCGGGCATAAAATCAGGCGCGTGTTGCCGCGTCAGCTTTGAGCCAATCCCAGAGACTTGCCAGCGACGACGCGACGTGCGGTTTGATCTCCGCCAATTGGGCTTCATTAAAGACTGCTCCATGTTCCGGTCGTTTTTCAGCAAACATGTAGTATTTAATTTTTGGTTCCGTGCCCGACGGACGAACTGCGACCCGGCGTCCGTCTGCGAGGCTGATGATCAGCATGTCCTCCTTGGGCACAAGGTCTCCCTCCACATCGTGGATGTCTTCTTTTGCAAAATTGCGGATCGAAACCACGGCTGACCCGTCCACGGTGGTGGGCGGCGTATTTGCATAAGACTCCACCAGGGTGCGGATTTTGGAGGCACCCTCGGCTCCATCCATCACCAGGGATTCTCCGCGTTCCAGAAAATAACCGAATTCCGAATAGATGCGGTCCAGCAGGCCGACGAGGGTGGTGCCCTCCGAGCGTGCAAAGGCCGCCGCCTCGGCAATCATCACAGCCGCGCTGTTTCCGTCCTTGTCCCGCACAAAATCTGATCCGCTGTATCCGTAACTCTCCTCGCCGCCAAAAACATACAGCGACGAATGCTCCAAGCGGAGCTTCCGGGTTTCTTCCTCAGAGAGATTCCGGTAATCAGAGCGAAGGGATTCCGGTATGGCCATCTCGTATTTCTGAAGTTTCTCGCCGATGTATTTGAACCCGGTGAGCGTCTCCACACATCGCAGTCCAAAATGTGTAGCAATCACTTTCTGAAGATCCGTCGTCACGAAGGTTTTGATCACAACACCCCGGTCTTTGTTGGAATCGTTCAGGATGCCCAACTCAAAATGACGTGAAACCCGATGCCAGCAGAGGATCGATCCGATTTGGTTGCCGGTGAGAAGAACCATTTTTCCTGAATCATCCCGCACGGCAATGCCCATGCGGTCATCATCCGGATCCGTGGCAATTACAAGATCCGCATTGGTTTTGTCAGCAAGCGCGATGGCCATGGTCAGAGCCTCCGCATTCTCCGGGTTGGGGGATTTGACCGTGGGGAAACGTCCGTCTGGAACATCCTGCTCGGGAACCGTGAGGGTCTCAATGCCGAGGCGTTCAAGCATGGGTGTGATAATGACGCCACCGAGCCCGGGCAAGGGCGTATCTACCACGCGGAAGTCGCCCTGCGCCCGCATGATATCAGGCTGAAGTGGCAACGTGGCAAGGCGGGTCATGTAGTCCTCATCCATTTCCACACCCATGGGGATGATTTGTCCGCGCTCTGACTCAGGAACGGCTTCGTAGGTTTCTTTGGTCACCGCATTCACCCGGTCGATGATTTCCGAGGCATGCGGCTCCACGACTTGGGACCCATCTTCAAAATAGACTTTGTATCCATTGTATTGCGGCGGGTTATGGCTGGCGGTGATATTGATGCCGGCCTGCGAATTCGTGCGCCGCACCGCAAATGAAAGTTCCGGCGTCGAGCGCGGGCCTTCAAACAAATACGCGTCACATCCAAAATCCGTGATCACTTTGGCCGCCAACTCGGCAAACTCCCGCGAAAAGAAGCGGGTGTCATGACAAATACAGATCGAGGGTTTGCCGGACTGACCGGATTGCGCGAAAAATTCTTTCACGTAGGTCGCTAGGCCCTGGGTGGCCCGGCTGATGTTAAATGCATTCATCGCATTGGTTCCAACACAGGAAAATTCCGGTCGGTCCAATGGTTGTGGGGATCCTTGTTCGGTTTTTGTGATGACCGCGCCGATGCTTTTTCCGCGCAATCCACCGGTTCCAAATGCCAGGGTTCGGAAAAACCGGTTGTCGAGTTCCGCCCAATTTTTCGCCTCGACCAATTCGGAGATCGAAGCCTCGGTCACCGGGGATTTGCTGCCGTTTAAAAGGTTGGCAATATTTTCAGCGGAGGAGGGGAGCAGGATTCCCGAGGCAGCCGCCTCGCGGACCTTTTCAAGTAGTGCATTCATCGTCTGCTTTGATAAACACCCCGCCGGTTCTTGTCGAGCCGGACGAACAGACCAGTGCTCGACGACGGGTATCCAAGTGCTGAAAGAGTTTTATGTGTAAAATCCATTTGCGTTTGGTAAAACTAAACGCTAATCTACTTTTGTGTTTCAAAGAGATTGCTGGCTGGAGCGGATAGAACAGGCGTGGGAATCCCGCCGGATCGTCTGGCTGGCCGGACCACGACGTTTGGGAAAAACCACGCTCACCCA
>JBGSVX010000266.1:0-4410 GCA_041752795.1 Terrimicrobiaceae bacterium | reverse complement strand
CGCAAGGCCTGCGATGTCCAAATTCGCGCCCCTGGCACTCAGACGCAGCGACGTGGCAGGAAGGATCCAAAAACGCGAGGTATCGAGAACGAGGTGGGCATGTTCTTTGTCAATCGTGACAACAAGGGATGGCCCACCGGATTTGTCGATGACCTTGTCGCGCACGAGACCCACGGACACCCCATTGTGATACACCGGAGCACCCCGCGACAAAAAGGGAATATCCGTGGCCTTCAATTTGACAACCAGAGACGGGGAATCCAAAGGCGACAGTGGTGCCCGGTCCAACCCGGTGAAGGAATCCTTAGGTGGTCCTCCCCCCAGCCTTGCCTGAATCGAATTACCCTGAATGATCGATTCCAATCCCGTGGTTTCTGTTATGGATATAACCGGTTGGTCGATCCAGAAATCTGTTCCCTCGCTTGCCAACTTCGAAGCAAAAGCCATCAACCGGATGGTCACGGTCACGCCATCAATGTCCGGATTGAGAGCCACTCCGGTGACCTGACCGGAAGTCACTCCGCGATAAATCAGGACGGTTTTGCCGCTTTGAATCCCGGGAGCCTCACTGAAATGAACCTGAATCACCGGCCCATGGGATTTCCAGTTCGACCAAAGGAGCCAGAGTCCGGCAGCCGCAGCCAGAGCAGGAAAAATCCATGCCCAAATGCGATGCACACGAGGGGCATGCACGATTTGCCCATGGTCATTTTGTGAATTGTCGGGGTTGTTGTTTGTCATGATGATGCCGGCTGCCAAATCATTCTGGCTTCATAGAAGTCTGCTGCAAAGAGAGAACAGAGAAGTACCGCCGCGAAGAAAAGGCCTCCGCCCTGGGCCTGCACGCTGGCGAGGATGCCGAGTTGGCCAACAGCCACCAGCACACCCAGCAAAAAGATATCAATCATCGACCATGTGCCGATTTGGTGGAGCACCCGAAGCAGGGTCGTCCGTTCTCGACGCAGGTCCGTGGATCCATGCATGAGAAGCAACCATGAGAGACTGATCAGCTTGAGAAATGGGATCATGATGCTTGCCACAAAAACAATGCCAGCCACAGGCACCAAACCGGAGTCATAGAGCTCCTGCACCCCACCCATCACCGTCAGCGGAGCCACTTCCCCGGCAACAGTCATGATCATGACCGGGACCGTGTTGGCAGGGATATAGAGAATCAACCCCGCTACAACGAGGGCCCTGGAAAGCTCGAGCCGTGTCGCATCGGTCATGCCAATTCCTCCAGCCGGTGGGCGATCCACTTGTGATCGATGAATTGAGCGATGACCAGAGAACAGATCGAGAGCAGAGTAACCCAGAAGATCCCGGTATCCCATGCCACCGTTCCGAGCATGTCGAGTTTCACAACCGCGACAAAACAGGCGATCATAAACACCGGCACGAGGCTCCACGGGGCGATTTCCTTGGCGAGATGCGCGGCCTTGTGGACCATGGGCAGGCGAATCCCAAGGGCACATGCTCCCGCCACATACCAAATGGATCCAAGGTGAATCACAGGCGCCGCAATGGAGCAAAAGAACACCAACAACGCAACGGGCCAATACCCTTGGCTTACCAAACCCTGAACCCCGGTGATGATTAGATTGGACTGTGTGTTGCCTGCGACATCGAATGTCAAAATCGGATACACATTGGCCAGCACCCAGAGAATCAGGCCGGCGGAGGTCAGTGCCCAAAGCAGATGGGAGGGATCGCCGCGGTGCAGGCGCTTGATGGTTTCTCCACACCGCATGCAGTGCAATTCCTGGCCTGGCTCGAGGGCGCGGTCATGGATGGGCGCACCACACAGGGGGCACGGGAACCTTCCCGTCGATGTCCGCGCAGCCTCCACAAATCAGAAATCCTTCTGCGGTTGGATGGACCGCACAGAACCGACTGTCGGATGGGATTTGATGATGTTCGCGAATTTGCCGGACGAAGGTTTCATCACGCGATCCTTTGTGGCGGGGTCCATGGTGGCAAGCCCGAAGGTGGCGGTGTAGCCGTAATGCCACTCGTAGTTGTCCGCCAATGACCAAGCAAAGTATCCTCTCACATCATATCCGTCTTTGATGGCGCGCCCGATGGCCGCAAGGTGATTCTGAATATACCATTCGCGTTTGGCGTCATCTTTGGTCGCAATGCCATTTTCGGTAATCATCATCGGCTTGCCATAACGGGTCGCCACCCGCTGGATCTCTTTATACAGACCGTCAGGGTCAATCCGCCAACCCATCATCGTAAACTTTTTCCCACGCATGGACGGGCCGGCCAACAACGAAATCGGTCCCGGAGCCTGGGAATAGTAGTAGTTGATTCCGAGGATATCACAAACATCATAGATACGATCCAAATGGTCGGTGTTGCCATGTATCATCGTGTTATAGATGAGTCCGCCCGGGTCCAAAGGAGCACGCTCCCACCATGGCAGGGCCTCGACGCTGACAACTTTGGCAGAAGGTTTGATCGCTTTGATTCGTGAGGCCGCATCGCGGAACATTCCCGTGCTGGCATCAATGGCCTGCCAATAATGACCAAAGGCGAGGCTCATGGCAGGTGGCCACTGACCCACGATGTAAGCCGTGGTGATTTGGCCGTTCGGCTCATTTTGCGGCGCGTAGAACTTTGTATAAGGCGCGGTGGCCTTCACCATTTTGTCCACATACGCATTCCAGCGTGTGCGAACCGTAGGATGCAGCCAATTCGAAGCTCCGGGGTTTGCCTTGTCGTAGAGCCAATCCGGGAACGTGAAGTGCCACAAACAAATGACCGGCTCGATTCCGAGGTTTTTGAGTTCGCGGGCCATGCGCACGTAACCTTGAATAGCCTCCTCATTGTAAACTCCGGGCCGGGGTTCAACCCGCGCCCATTCAATGCTGAAGCGATAATGGGTCGGGCGGATTTTTTTGAGTGCCTCAAGGTCTTTCTCAAACTCCGTCCACGAATACAGTGCATTTCCCTTCGGGGGAGCCTTGCCCTGCGAAACAAGAATATCCCAGTCGGTTGAAAAATATTCCGGAGTGCCGGCTTTCACCGCAGGGTCTTCGTATTGGTAACTGGCCGTCGAAATCCCCCATGCGAATTTTTCCGAGGTGATTGGCTTCGGGATCGCACCCGAAAGCTTGGGAGTCGGATCAAATTTTCCAAGGGGATTGATCGGGTTCACACAGCCTGCAAGCAGGCCAACCAAAAGCATGGGCGCGTATTTCATGGCTCAGAGCAATAGAGCAGTCCTGCAATCTGTCAAAAAGGAAAAATGCAATCGCTGCTCTCGTTGCACAAAGTGGACAGGGAAGTTTGACTCATTGAGTCAGGCGGCATCGCCATATTTCATGTCCTGCACATCGAATCGCCGAAAGAGGAATTCTCAGCCAAAAATTGCTGTAAGGTGTTCTATCCGTGAACTCCGTGAGATCCGTGGTTCATTCCCATTTTCCTTGTTAGGTTAATGGAGTCACCCTGTTGAACCCCTTTCTAATTTGATTTTCCGATGAGCAGTGGAGCCACCTCATCCCGGATGAACTCCTTTTTCACATTGTCAAAATGGCGACCACCGTCCCCATCCTTGCGGTAATCCTTGGAGTAGGGGATCGTGACAATTTTCTCTGCATAGAGCTTGCGTGTGGCTGCTGATGCTCCTTTGGGCAGAACAAAGCCCTTGATACCCGCACCTGGGTCGTCGAACTTCCGGTCGGCCGTGCCTGAAAATGGCATCAGGATGCCAAGCATCCGGTCATGCGTGGAGGTAAAAATGTAGAGCTTGTTTTTGACCCGCTTGAGCGCCTCCGTAAGGTCATAGTCCTCACTGATCGACGTTCCCAATAAAACGACCTGATCCACCGGGGTTGACTCAGGAAGCGCCTCCAGCGCGAAGATGGCCTCCGCCGTGCCTGCGGAGAATCCGAGGAGGCCTACGGGCTCGCCGGGATGATTTTTCTGGTAAGCCTGGATCTTCGCGGCTCCTTCCCTGGCTTTTTCCCGCTTGTAGGCGACGCTGGCATTCTGGTCTGCAATCAAGCCCCTGCCTGTCTGCCATGAAATAAGTTCCCCGCCCCCCTTGTAACCGGCCTCGAGCATTCCTTCCACCACTCCCCCGGCATAGTTGGATTTTTTGGTGCCGCCTCCGGCTCCGTCGAAATAGAAAACGCAGCCATGAGTCAACCGCTCCTTGCGGTTCGCTTGCACCTGGCCATCCCATTTGGATGTGGAAACGCAGCCGACCGACGTGACAATAAAAATCAGGCTGAGAACGGGGCAGACAAGGGACGCAAATTGGGATTCAACGTTTTTTTTGTGTTTCATAAGGATGCAGGGTTGATTGGAAATGGGAGGTGTTCGAATCTATTAGTTTGTCGCCGGATAGCAGTCTCATCGCTTGAGTCCGCTCATTCCAGCTGCAGCCAAAGCCTCAGA
>JBGSVX010000265.1:0-5122 GCA_041752795.1 Terrimicrobiaceae bacterium | reverse complement strand
GGGACGCCCGTTCCCCCTGGTTGTTGTACGGCAGAAATGTTTTTGAAGAGTAGTCTCACGCAAAGACTTCGCGTCCCGGCGCTCCGCCCACCCGGCGGCGCAGGCGGAAAATGTGGGCCGGGCGGGAGTGGGGATTCAGCGCGATGAAATTGCGTGCACCGGTCCAGCGGAAGGTTTCTCCGCTGAGCAAGTCTTCCAGCAGGTAGGGCTCGTTGTCAGAGATACCAAAGCTGGCGAGCGGCATGTTCACAAAGGCCGATTGGGAATTGTAAGGGTCAAGACTCACCGCCACAAAGAGGACATCATCACCACCCGCTGAGGCCTTGCTAAAAAAGAGGATGCTGTCATTTTCCGCTGACAGAAAAGTCAGATTTGCCAGGGATTGAAGAGCCCGGTTTTCCGAGCGGATGGCATTCAGTTTTGTGATGAGATCCTTGATGTTTCCCGGGGCATTCCAGTCTCGGCCCTTGAAATGGTATTTTTCGGAATCCAGATACTCCTCCCGCCCGGGAATCGGTGTGTTTTCGCAAAGCTCGAAGCCGCTGTAGATTCCATAGAGAGGCGAGAGGGTTGCTGCCAGAACTGCGCGAATGGCGAAGGCCGGACGTCCGCCCGTTTGCAGAAACTCCGGCAGGATATCCGGGGTGTTGGTAAAAAAGTGCGGACGGAAGTAATCCTTCATTTCCGTGGTGGTCAATTCCGTGAGGTACTCCGTGAGTTCATACTTCGTGTTCCGCCACGTGAAGTATGTGTAGGATTGCGTGTAGCCGACCTTGGCAAGGGTCTGCATCATTTTTGGACGTGTGAATGCCTCACTCAGGAAAATGGTGTCCGGATAATTTGCGCGCAAATCGGCGATTACCCACTGCCAGAAGGCCACGGGCTTGGTGTGGGGATTGTCCACGCGGAAAATTTTGACCCCGTGTTCGCACCAAAAGGCCAGGACGTCGCGGAGTTCCTGCCATAGGTTGCGCCAGTCCGGATTGTGAAAATTCAGCGGATAGACGTCCTCATATTTTTTGGGAGGATTTTCCGCATATTTGATCGAGCCGTCCGGACGTTTGAAGAACCACTCGGGATGGTCTTTGACGTAGGGGTGATCCGGGGAGCAGTTGATGGCAAAATCCAAAGCGATTTCCATTCCGCGTTTGCGGATTTCCGAGACGAGCCAATCAAAATCCTCAAGAGTCCCCAACTCGGGGGCCACATCCATGTGCCCGCCGCCATTCACACCTTGTGCGCGGTTTCCGATGGCATACGGCACCCCCGGATCGCCGGGTTCGCAAATCAATGAGTTGTTGCGCCCTTTGCGCTTGGTGATCCCGATCGGATGAATCGGAGGAAAATAAATGACGTCGAAGCCCATCGCGCGCGCATCATCGATTCGCGGAAGGCAATCGCGGAAGGTCGAACCCCGGTCAGCATGTCCCTCCGCAGAACGCGGGAAAAACTCATACCATGAAGAGAACGCCGCCCGTCGGCGATCCACCCAGACCGGAAGAGCAGGGCTCGACGTGGCAAGCGACGTGTCGGCATACACTTCCATCAACCCCTCAAGCATGGGGTCATGGATGAGTTCCGTAAGAGCACTTGCATCTGAGGCTCTCAAAGCCTCCGCAAACTCCGTGAGCCGCTCCGCATCAGTTCCCGCGGCCCGGCCAGCCGCCGCAAGCACAAAGGCAACACCCTCCAATGTTTCACTTGAAAGGTCTGGTACGCCCGCTTTGAGCTTGGTTGCGACTTCATGACACCACGACGCAAAGATGTCTCCAAATGCTGTGATCCGGTATTCCCATGCACCCATGGCAACCAAGGGAAGCGATCCGGTCCATCGGTCATTGATAAGTGGCGTCATTGGTGTTGCCAGCCACTGTTCCCCACCAACGAGTTTCCACTCCAATCGAGCCGCCACCACATCATGACCATCCTTGAAAATGTCGGCCTCCACCACCAGATCCTCGCCAACAACTCGCTTCACGGCATGGAGGCCACCTTCCAAACACGGGGAAATATTGGAAATGACCACGGTCACTGCGGATGGTGGCGCTTCGGTTCCGGGCAGCCGCTTCTGGGATTTGGTGGAGTTGGTTGGCGATTTCATTTGGCGGAAGATTGTGATTCCAAGATTGCAGCAATCGGTTCCATACCGGGCAGACGGCCGAGCACCATCGAGAGGGACTGACTGGCAACCGGGATGTGACTGAGAAATTTGGAACGGTTTTTTTGGACGCCCAAAAATCCGTAAGCTCCAAGGGCCTGCATGAGGCGCTGCATGGCGCAGAGATCGAGCACTTCACGGAAATTTCCGCCGAGGTCGAGCCCTGCCTCGCGTGCGGACTTTTCATAGTAGTCAGCAAGCTCCTCCCGCTCGACCTGGGCAAGGTTCACATAGGGATCGTAAAGTAGCGAAGCCACATCATAATGAGGCAGGCCGGGCCGCATGCCCTGAAAATCAATGAGCCATGTCGAGCCGTCCATGGTGAGGATATTTTGGGATTGGAAATCCCGGTGGATGAGCGTGCGGGGAAGGGCCGCCAGACGACCGGCAACAGCCTGCAATTCGGGAAGTTCGCGAAGTTCCTTCAGATCGCGCTCCGGCATTTTCATGTAGGACCCCAGGCAGTGTTCAAAAAAATACCCCTGCTCCCAAAGGTAGAGTTGTTCAGAAAATTCGTGTTCCAACCGCAGGCTGCTTCCTTCAAACCGGGCGGTGGCACGCGTGTGGAGGAGAAGGACCTGATCCAGAGCCGCTTGGTAGAGCTGGTGCCTGAGCATCCATACTTCATTGCGCCAGTGCCAGAGATCCAACTCCCCGAGATCCTCCATGAAAATCAATCCCTGCGCGGGGTCATGAAGATACACCCTCGGGACATTGACTCCTGAGCCCGCAAGGAACTGACCAATGTCCACGTAATGGCGGTTTTCCTCTTTATGTCCTGAATAGCGAACGATGATCATCGAAGAATCTTCGCCCGAACGAATGCGATAAAAAACCCGGTCCGAACCACCTTTCTCCATGGGCGAAACCTGAAAGTCCCCGCCCGTGTATCCGGGAAAACGGTTCAGAGCTAGATCAAGGACATGGTCGGGAAGTGGATTCACAGGATTTGGTGTTCGGCAGACTGATTCGCGAAGGACCGAACGATACAATCCTTCAGCCTCAAACGGGAAGCGGTTTTCGCGCCCGGCCAAAGAATACAGTCCTCCAACTCGCACTCTTCACCAATCTCTGACCCGAACCCAAGTGTCGTCATTCCGGACATCCGGCTGCCATTTCCAATTTTTGCATCCGAGGCAACCACTTCCGGCCAGTGACCATCCGGCGTGTGAGAAAAGCGCTGACCATCGGCGATCAATCTATGAATCGCCTTGTAGGCCTCCACCGTCCCAAGATCAAACCATTCTCCTTCATCAAGCAAGGCCCCTCCAACTTTCCTGCCTTCCCGCATGGCATCCAGCATAGCGACGATGACTGAGACCGGCTTCTCCGCAGGGAGGAAATCAAGAAGGGCCGGAGAAACCATGTAGATGCCTGTGAATAGACAATGCTTCGAGGCCGGGCGGCCAAGTGCTCCGCGGATATCCGTGACAAGGCCCTCGGTTTCATCAAATGCAATTTGAGTGGGCCCACCCGCCGAGCGCAAACCCAGCGTTGCGACCCGCCCGCTTCCGACATGCGCGGAGATTAGTTTTTTCAAATCCAAATCTGCCAGCACATCTCCGTTGTGAACCAAAAAATCCCGGTCACCAAGCAGGTCCTGAACGTTTTTGATACCGCCACCGGTTTCCAACAGAAGCGGTTCATGACGGAAGGAGATCGGGCGTTGTCTGTAGGAAGATCTGCCATCCACGGAAGGAAAAACTGCCTGGTACGCATCGGCGCGGTGGTGGGTATTGACAACAAACTGACGGATCCCCGCAGCGATCAAATGATCAAACGCGAAGGTGATGAGAGGTTTGCCAAAAACTGGTACCAGCGGTTTCGGGCGGTCCGAGGTGAGCAGACCCAGTCGGGTCCCCAGACCGGCACCAAGGACAAAGGCCGATTCGACCCGTCCGCTCACTTTTCGGTAATTTTAACGTCGTCGATAAACAATTCTCCGTCGGGAGGCAGGGAAAAATTGATTTGGACGTAGGCGTTGGATGTTTCCGTCAGGTCTTTCAAATCACGGTTTGCGAAAGCCACTTTGAATTCCTTGCGAACCTCAGACCATGTCGCTCCCGGCGCAAAGGTCACTTTTTCGTCTTTCTCCTCACGAACGACATTTCTTTGAACTACGGCCGAGCCACGCTCGCCCCGGGTCACTTTTGCTTCCCCGATCTCTTTGCCGCCGGTGTAACCTAGAAGGACCTGGCCTTCGGTAGCCCTTCCTCGGACTTTCATGGAAAAGACATAGCTTGCTCCGACTTTGAATTTTGCGCGGTCTGCTTGGCGGATTTGGAAATAGCGGGCGGCCGCGCCTTTAAGATCGCCTGACCGGCTTGGGGCAAAATTCGCAAATGCGGGGAGGTAGGAGGATGGGGCCGGAATGATCTTGTTATGCGAGGGAGTGTAGGCGATATGCAGGGCGGCTTTACCCTCGGCTGGCTGAAGGTTTGCATTGTCCGCCTCTTTGACAACAGTCACAAAGGCCAAAAAGTTTCCACGATTCAGTCCATAACTGACCTCCCAACCTGAAGGCATTGCCATCGGGGGGGTTCCCGCATCTCCTTTGAGTTCCACCGGCGGGTCGAATTTGGGTTCCTCTTTTGTACCCTTATTGATTGCCATGGCAATGTGACCATTCGATTTTCCAACCACGATATCAAAGAGACCATCCCCATTCATATCGCCCGTAGAAATGGTGCAAATGCCTCCAAAGGTCAGGGGGGTTCCGGTTCCCGAGCTTAAAAACGACGCGAAGGGAAGTTCTGGAACCGGGCTCCCGGATTTCCATTGAACTCCCTTGTTCAGAAACACAGCAATTTTTCCTGTGCGTTCGGAAACCAACAAATCCGGCAGACCATCCCCGTTGTAATCCACAACGGTCGGTGTGAGTTGCTCCATACCATCCCCGAAGGCCAGGACATGCCGTCCGGCTTCCTCAAAGACCGGCTTGGTGCCTCCCCCGGAGTTCAGCAG
>JBGSVX010000264.1:0-3716 GCA_041752795.1 Terrimicrobiaceae bacterium | reverse complement strand
CCCAGCGCAGGTAGTTTTCCGCGACAAATTGTTGCACGTGTTTCGGTGCGGATCCGCCAGCGCCGGTTTCAAAGAGACCTCCACCGTTCATGAGCGGCACGATGGAAAGCATTTTGGCGCTGGTGCCAACTTCCAGGATCGGGAAAAGGTCCGTGAGGTAATCGCGGAGGACATTGCCGGTGACGGAGATTGTGTCCTGACCCTTGACGATGCGTTCCAAGCTGAAAAGGCAAGCCTCGGCCGGAGGCAAAATGCGGAGGTCGAGACCGGTGGTGTCATGCTCTTTCAAATACGCATCCACCTTGGCAATCAATTGCGCATCGTGGGCACGGTTTTTATCCAGCCAGAAAACCGCAGGGTCACTGGTCGCCCGGGCACGGTTCACGGCGAGCTTCACCCAATCGCGGATGGGGGCATCCTTGGTTTGGCAGGCCCGCCAGACATCGCCCGCTCCCACTTCGTGCGAGAGAAGCACCCGGTTATCAGCAATCGATACGACCCGCACGGTTCCATCCGCAGGAAGTTCGAAGGTCTTGTTGTGGGAACCGTATTCCTCGGCGGCCTGCGCCATGAGCCCGACATTAGGAACAGACCCCATGGACTTCGGATCAAGCGCCCCGTTGGTTTTGCAAAAATCAATCACGGCCTGATACACGCCTGCATATGAACTGTCTGGAATCACTGCCAACGTGTCCTGGGTTTTGCCTTCAGCATTCCACATCTTGCCGCCTTCTCGAATCATGGCCGGCATGGACGCATCCACGATCACGTCACTGGGAACATGGAGATTCGTGATGCCTTTGTCCGAGTTCACCATGGCAACCGCTGGCCCACTCGCAAACGCTTCCCGCAGGTCGGATTCGATGGCAGATTTTTTGTCAGCGGGAAGTGACGGGATTTTTGCAAGCAGATCACCCAGCCCATTGTTCAAATCGACCCCGAGGTCCTTTAGCGTGTCCGCATGTTTGATGAGAACATTTTCAATAAACACTTTCACTGCATGACCGAACAAAATGGGGTCCGAAACCTTCATCATGGTCGCTTTCAAATGAAGCGAAAAAAGCACGTTGTCGGATTTGGCTGACGCAATTTGGGTTTTCAGGAATGCGATGTAAGCCGCCCGGTCCATGAAGGTCGCATCAAAAATCTCACCGGCCTTGAGCGGGGTTTTGTCTTTGAGGACGGTGACCGCGCCATCCTTGGCAACAAACTCAATGCGCACGTCCGTGGCCTCAGGAAGGGTCAGCGATTTTTCATTCGAGAAAAAGTCGCCAGCGGTCATGGTTGCAACGCGGGTTTTTGAATCCGGAGACCATGCGCCCATTTTGTGCGGGTGTTTTCTGGCGTAGTCCTTCACGGCTTTTGGTGCACGGCGGTCGGAATTGCCTTCTCGAAGTACGGGGTTCACCGCGCTGCCTTTGACCTTGTCGTAGCGGGTTTTGGTATCTTTTTCGGCGTCATTTTGTGGAATTTCCGGGTAATCTGGCAGGGCGTATCCCTTGGCCTGCAATTCCGCAATGGCCGCTTTGAGCTGGGGCAGCGAGGCGCTGATATTTGGCAGTTTGATGATGTTGGCCTCAGGCTTGAGCGTGAGCGCTCCCAATTCGGCGAGGTGATCGGCGATGCGCTGATCTTCGGTCAGAAATTCCGGAAACTGCGCAATGATGCGGCCCGCGAGAGAAATGTCCCGGGTTTCTACCGAGATGCCAGAATGTTTCGTGAAGGCTTCGAGGATGGGCAGAAACGAATACGTTGCAAGGAGCGGGGCTTCGTCAGTTTTTGTGTAAATGATGGTTGGTCGCATGTCGGATGATTGGATTTTGTGCGGTGAGAGTAGAAGATTCCCGGCAGGCCTCACAACTCAAATCACAGGGGGTTTTGAGGGCGGGATCTGGTCTCATCCCAACGATATTGAGGTGGCACGGCATGAAACATGAAACTCAAAACGGGCGGAACGCCCGTTCCCCCTGGGTTCAATTGAACAAAAGTTGAAACCGACCGGCAAAGAATCGCCTTGCCGGGCTTTTCCTCCGGCGTCTAGGTTGTGGGTGATGAAGATTCTTGTGACCGGGGGAGCCGGTTTTATTGGTTCCCATGTTGTCCGCCGCTGCCTGCGGGATGGACATGCCGTATGTGCTCTCGACAATTTTAATGATTACTACTCACGGGACATCAAGGAGGCGAATATAGCGGATTTTGTTCAGCAGGCTGAGGTGATTGAGGGAGATATTTGCGATGCTGAGCGGGTTCAGGGCATTGTGAAAGGAGGCGGGTTCGATGCCATTATTCACATTGCGGCAAGGGCCGGAGTTCGCCCTTCGGTGGAAAATCCCCGCGCCTACATCGAAACCAATATCCTCGGTACGAACAACATGCTTGAGGCCGCACACCTGGGCGGAGTGGGACATTTCCTTTTTGCATCAAGCTCCTCGGTTTACGGACTGGCCCGCAAAGTTCCCTTCTCCGAAGATCTGCCCCTGCCTCAGACCCTGAGCCCCTACGCCGCGACCAAACTCGCCGGCGAGCACCTCTGCGGGAATTATTCGCACCTCTACGGCTTGCGTGTGGTCTGCCTGCGGTTTTTTACCGTTTACGGGCCGGGTCAGCGGCCGGACCTCGCGATCCACAAATTCACGGACTCAATCTACAATAATCGTCCAATCCAACAATTCGGAGATGGAACCACCCGCCGCGACTACACCTACGTGGACGATATCGTTCAAGGGGTCATGGGAGCTCTCTCCTATCGCAGGACACCCTTTGAAATTTTTAATTTGGGAGAAAGTCAGACAACAACCCTCACTGAGTTGATTGTGGCTATTGAAACCGCCCTCGGGAAAAAAGCAGTGATCGAGCGCATGCCCGAGCAGCAAGGCGACATGCCCCTCACCTGTGCGGATATCAACAAAGCCCGCGCTCTCTTGAGTTACAATCCGCGCGTGCCCATCTCGGAGGGAATCCCCCGCTTCGTCGAGTGGTACCTTTCCAAACGCAAATGAGCCTGGTCTCACTTCTCACCGACTTGGTTCGGATTCCCAGCGTGAACCCGGATGGTGACCCCGGCACGCCTCATGTCGGAGAAGGGCAGATGGCCGAATTCCTTAAGGTCTGGCTTGAGCGAGCCGGAGCGGAAGCCGAATTGCAGGACGTTTTTCCAGGCCGACCAAACATTGTTGCCAAGTTTCCGTCGGACCGTCCTGGAAAACCCAAACTCCTGCTTGCCCCACACACGGATACCGTCAGCGTGATCGGAATGACCATTGACCCATTCAGTGGGGAAGTCCGGGATGGCAAAGTGTGGGGACGTGGCACGACCGACACCAAGGGTCCCATGGCCGCCATGCTTGTTGCCATCCAGAGCCTTGGCAAAGACATCGCCACGCTTTCCCATGAAATCTGGTTCGCCGGGTTGATGGGCGAAGAAGCCGGATTGCATGGTTCCAAGGCCCTCGCCGCACGGGAGTCCTTCGATTTTGTGATCGTTGGCGAACCGACCGGAATGTGCGCCGTTCATGCCCACAAAGGCTCCGCATGGCTCCACCTCACAGCCAAAGGCCGTAGCGTGCATGCATCAACTCCGGAAGCCGGAATTAATGCCATCGACAAAATCACGGAGGCTCTGACCTGTTTGCGCGCGGTGTTTTCAGAAAAAACCTCCAAAGTCCATGACCCCGCACTCGGGTATTCCACGCTGAGCACGGGCATCATCTCCGGCG
>JBGSVX010000263.1:0-5866 GCA_041752795.1 Terrimicrobiaceae bacterium | reverse complement strand
TTGCCCTTGGGGGCCAAAGCAAAGCCAGAAAGATTCGATGGGATGAATAACCCCCACCCGGCAGACTGCCCTGCCCCGTGTCAGGATGCCGTTGAGGCGTGCGAAATGATCCTCGACCAACTTATATTCCTTATACCATGGCGATTGATAACCAATGGATGCGGGGTAATCCCGCTTGGATTCCCCCTCCATCGATACCCATGTTAAGTGATGGACACGCACAGTCACTCCAAGTGCCGCCTGCCAGTCGCCCTGTCCCTTGTGCCCGAGAAAATCAAAATCCCAATTCGTTACTCCATACAGTTCGCTCAAGACTCCAGAGCGTCCGTATTGGCGGGACGCGCTTTGCGCCTGCTTGGCGGTGTTGTATTCGTGAAAGTCACAAAGCATATCAATGCCGGGGAGGTGGAACGAGCGATACGAGCGCATTGCTTCTCCCAGCGCCGCAGTTTGCGATCCCAATGTCGGCTCTTCCATCATGTGGCCTGTTAACATAATGCCGTGCTCCTGACACCAGAGACCGAGGACATCAGCGTAGGCACTTGCAAAGCGCTCGCAGATATGGTCATGGTAGCGGTAACGCGTCACGGAAGCTTTCCGTCCAGGCAATTCCCAGAAGATCTCCGGAAGGAAATCCTCCAACTTTTCCCCGTATGTCTTTTCATACGTCGCAAGCAAATCCGTGGTGAATGGCAAAAACAAATCCCGTTCCTCCCTCGCAGAGAGAAGGCTGGTTTTGTGAATGAATTGTGGCTCATCGGTAAACATCGCCGGGATGTTTTTTCCAAAGTGATCGCCCACGGTCCTAGCGTAGGCCTCGTGGGTGGTCTCAATGAAACGCTCGGTTGCCTCAGCATTCAGCGTGTCCACATAGGTCTGGTGATTAAACCACGCGCTGGGGCGCGTGGTTTCCAAATAAGCGAACCATTCCTTTCCCTCATTGCCAGCCTGCTCATCCTCTTTGAGCAGTCGGTAGCTGGTCAGAAATCCATCCCGCAAAACCACTTCATAGCGAGCGAGGAGAGTGCCGTTCTCCGCCCGACTGCCCAGTGCATTGCTGATAGAGGCCGATCCTCCGTGGCCCTTGCCATAAGGCACGGAAGTGAACAGAAGATATTTTGCACGATAGGCTGGATTGCTGGTGACAAGTCCACCTCCATATCCCGACGGCCACCGATCCTCGTCGTAGAGCCATGTTAAGAGCCCCTTGTCCGCGGCTGTTTCCGTGCAGGTTTTGACGATGGAAAGAAATTCGTCTCCCAAGTATTCCGTGCCCAACCCCGTCCGGCAATGGATATGGAATCCCCCCATCCCCATTTCTTTGAAAACATCGATTTGCGGCAGCAACTGGTCGAGGTTGAGCTTGTTGTTCCACGACCAAAATGGCGTGCTGCGGTGGATGGATAGGGGATTATGAAAAGTTGCAGGTATGGATGACATTGATTGTGAGTGTGTTGCTAGGCGGGGAGCTTTGGATAGGGCAGCTGATTGTCTTTTGTGGAATGAAAAACCCTCAGCAGACCCTGATCGTTTCGATTCCGAGCAGACTGCCCAGTTTTGAGATTTTGTCGGCCACTTTGCCCACGCCGACAGCGCAATGGTGGGCGGGGCCATGCTGGTTCCATTCGTTGACAAATCGCCGGGCTCCGATCGAAAACCGGTAGCGGCTGTTTGTGTTGCCGATCTCCAGAATCGGACCAGGCACCGACTCGCCTTCCGCGACCAGAAATTGCAGTTTTCCATCCACCGTCTCCACCACCGAGAGAAGTGTGACAGGGCCGTTTTTGACGCTCATTTCCACCGAAAGCCCGCGCCCCACTTTTCCATGATAGACGCCAAGGGGACGCACCTTCGGTTTCCCCTCCGCGATTGCGAGGTGTCCAGGTCCGTCGTGTCCCATCAGCACAAAGTCCTCATTGAAATCCATGGCATAATACTCGGTGAACGATCCGCCAACCCCGAGCGTGTCGAGAATTTTCATGGCCTGGGCATTTTTCACTTCATACTCGCCTGCGACAGGAATTCCCCGGGCCGTCAGCCGTGAATTCCCAAGGATGATAGAGCTGATCGCGTCCTCATTCTCCAAACTGCCCGTGCCCATGTGGTAATAGGCCAGCGAGCCTAGGCGATGCTGCTCCACGAGGCGATCCAGGGCCACTGAGGTTCTTGCAGCCCTCTCCAATTCCTCAGCCGAACAATCTTCCTGCACGGCAAAGACGCGCCGAAACTCGCTGACCCGTTCCTGAATATCCTTCGTCCCAACCCTGCTCCGCAGGGCGGCCAGTTCCTCCACTTCGACGATCTCGATGTGCCCGCCAAAATACGCGCACTGCCTCGTCAAATCGGTGTAAATATCAAGCATCCCGTTATAGTAATGCCCCATCAGACCGAGCCGGTTGTGAAACATCACATGGGCCACACGCGCCGCATCGACCCAATCACGCACTTCTCCCCAACATTCCGGATCGTTCTCTAGCATCCCGGTGATTTGGTGGAAGGGAATCCGAGCCCGGTTGAAGACATTGGCAATCTCCGGCACGGGACAGGCCGCGCAATGCGCAAGCCATTCGCCGGTCATCTTCGTGCGGTCACCCATTTTGTTGAACGCGGCGTAGTCAATTGCAGCGGTCGGTTGCAAATTCAAAACAATCACCGGCACCCGTGCGCGCTGCACGACCGGCAGAACGGTCGAGGAAAGCGCGTAGGTGGTGACATGCAAAAATAGCAGATCGACATCCGCCTCACGAAAGCGGTGTCCCGCCTCCATCGCCTTCTCGGGCGAATCAATCAGTCCCAGGTTCACCACTTCAACACCCGGCCCGGAAAGTTTGCCGTTGACCTGTTGCAGATAGCCCTCCAGCCGGTCTTTTAATCCGGTAAACTGGGGCCAGTAGGCTTCAAGACCGATTCCAAAGAGGCCGATTTTTAAGATGCGGGGGATATTTTTCATAAGCGAGAAATCATGTTTAACAGCCGGCAAAGGTTGTTTAACGATTTTCCAGCATTTTTTGGAAAATGAGCGTTGCTGCCAGACGATGGCCGCGTTCGTCGGGATGGTTCAGCCCGTTGCAGATCCACAAGGTGGTATCCACGCCGCTCTTGTGCAGCCGCACCCATTCCGTGTAAATATCCGCAACTGGCAGTGCGAGCTTTTCACCCAAGTCGCGGATGGACTGCGCGTAGTGCGCAAGTGTTCCGCCCAATTGCGTCTGAATGATAGTGTCCGCAAGCGCTTCATGCTCCGGGTGAATTCGCCCGTTGCGCCGTGAAGCCATGAAGGGAGGCGTGAGTAAGAGGATATCGGCGTCCGTGCCGGCACGAATGTCAGAGATGGTATCCTGCAAGGCGCTGGTAAATGAGGGAATCTTGTCAACACCAAGCCCGCTGTCATTTAACCCAAATGCGACCAGCACCAGATCCGGCTGATGCCGGATCACATCGCTTTGCAAGCGTTCCAATCCCTGCGCGGCATTCCCGCCTGACACACCCGCATTCAAGGTGCTAAATGTGGTGGCTGGAAAGAAGCGTTCCAGCTCCCGCTGGAGTAGATGATGGTAAACTGACTCCGGTGCCAACCTGGAATGTTCCATGCAGCCCTGGGTTACACTGTCGCCAAATGCCACGATGAGCACCGGGGGCTGACTCACATCCAGAGCTTTTTGCTGGATCCTTTCAAAAAAACGTTTCATAGCAGCCCCCTTGTTTCGATGCCTTCCCAGCGATCAAACCGCTCCCTCTTCCCACAAAATATTCACTCCAAGAAACGGTTCAGACTTTGCCTGGATCATTCCATAGGCATTGCCCGCATCCGCAGCCGGAAGGTGGTGCGTCAGCAAAGCCTCGAAGTTAATTTGTCCGGCTTCCATGAACGCCAGTGTCGCCTCGTTGCGTTCCCGGGTCCAACCGCACATCGTGAGAACCCCAATTTCCCGCTTCTGCATTTCTCCCATGTCCACATGGAATCCCCCCGGGCTGAAGCCGGACAAAACAACATCGGTTCTTCCCCGGAGATGTGGCGCATACTCGTGAAAAAAGGATTCACTTTGAACCGTGTCAATGACCGCCGACACAGGGGACTGGTTGCTTTCCAAACGCTTGAGCCAGGAGGAATCTTTTGTCTGGAGAACCTCATCCGCGCTGTGCTGACGCGCCAACTCGATCCGGTCTGCGCGATGCCCCGCCAGAATAACATGTGCACCCATTGCGCGCGCCGACTGTGCCGCCATCTGTCCGATGCATCCATCTCCAAGAACGAGAACCGTCCGTCCATGTCCCACTCCCGACCGGAGTGCTGCATTGTAGCCGACTTGGGCAACGACCAATTGCGCGGCATTGGCAAAGCTGGTTTTTTCGCCGAGGGGATAAACCTCATTTTGCGGGGTGACGCCGTGATGGACATGGCCGCCCCAATTGGATGTGATGTTCCCCTCCAACCGACTGATCGTGGCCGCAACCCGCTGCCCGACCTTGATGCTTTTTACTTCGCTGCCAACGGCTTCCACCCAGCCCGCCCGCTGATAGCCCGGAACCACGGGATACGGAATATCGCCGCCCCATGTGAATTGATTGGTCAGCACCCAGCCATCGGTTCCGACGCTCACGCCGGAACAATGCGCTCGAATCAGAACATCATCAGGCCTCAAGTCAGGGAGTTTGATTTTTTGAAGCTGAACCCTCCCCTTTTCAATAAATACCACAGCAGACGTCTTCATTTGTCGAAAGCCAATTCTTCGCTGGGTCGGAAATAGACTTTGATCGCCTCCTGCCTGCGCAGCATGTCCACGGCTTCGTCATATTTGGCAAACGTTCCGCGATGCGTCGCGACCACGGACGTGTCCACCTGACCGCTTTGCATGAGCTCTACCGCAATCTGATTGTCTTCTTCTGTCGCATTGTTAATGTTGACACCCTGCAAAATTCGCTCGCTCCATTGCTGA
The DNA here is from genome assembly GCA_041752795.1 of Terrimicrobiaceae bacterium. Lineage (GTDB taxonomy): Bacteria > Verrucomicrobiota > Verrucomicrobiia > Chthoniobacterales > Terrimicrobiaceae > JAJTZA01. The sequence goes on along the minus strand of JBGSVX010000263.1, from coordinate 929 downwards.
AGCCCAAAACGAATGTTGCCGTGTGGTACGCCAAAAATCACAACATGCTCGCTGGCATGATCCACCAACATCTGCATCGAGGGCGCTATGCCCGAACAGTCGAGCCCCAACTGCAGCCCCGCTTCTTTCAAGCGCATGCCATCCGGCTCGACAATGGGATCGAACGCATCTGTGCAGTAACCCTTCTCCAGCACCAGTTCCCGCCGCTTGGAGTTGGGATCAATTCCAATCACTTTTTTCGCTCCAAATGCTTTTAATACCTGCACCGCCATCAGGCCACCCGAGCCAAGGCCCGTGACCGCCGCCACTTTCCCACGAATATCGCCGAACTTCCTTGCAGAATAAACAATATCGCGAAGCATCTCATACGAAGCTGCTCCATCGAAATCAACTTTCCCTTCTAGCTTCACGACGTCTGCCTCCTTAACACAGGCAATGGGTGCATAGAGCCCCATGTCGTCACCTTCCGGTATCCTGACGTAAATGACGGCAACTGAATCCCCGGCCCGCACACTTGTAACGCCTTCGCCAACTTGAAGCACTGTCCCTGCCGCCTCATGACCCGGCCAGCCCAAAGGCTGTGGAAAATCGGACTTCATGTCCAAAGGGTTCTCGCCCCTCAGGAAAAGACGCTGATCCCATTGTGGGCATGTCACCACCGACTTCACCTCCAGCAGCACTTCGTCTGGTTTAGGCCGCGGCTGCGGGACGTCTACAAGTTGATGATGTCCGATTCCAGTAATCTGGAAGATCTGCATTGTTTTCATGGGTATTGTATCAATCATAGTGTTGAACTAAGCCGCTACGCGGCGGTTTGAAGTGAGTGTGTTGGCACGGGATTGGAGGGGGTTGGGTTTGGATGGCTGCATGGGTGGGAGGCTACGACGATGCCGGGCCTATGGACAACTCCAAACAACAACCAACCCACA
>JBGSVX010000262.1:0-18567 GCA_041752795.1 Terrimicrobiaceae bacterium | reverse complement strand
AGTGGTGCAGCCGTAGGGATTCGAACCCCAAACCTTCTGATCCGTAGTCAGATTTTTTATATTTTAAGGTGTTGTCGTGCAGTACTTTACAAAGAGTCAAAAAGATATCTCTTTCATTTCAACTAGTGAAGAGATACAGATTCTAGCACCCCTTTTTTTAGCACCCCTGCCTTTATATAGAATGAGAAAAAAATTACAGCAAAAACCCGAAGAGCGAGGCATCTACCGCAAAGCAGGGAAACCTGGCCTGTGGCTCCGCTACAGCTACGAAGGCGTTCAAGTTCGTGTCCCCCTCCACACTCGCGATTTTACGGAAGCCATTGAGGTTGCCAAGTCATTGCGCGGCCAGCCTCCCAAAGCCAAAAAGGGAGACCCTGATTTTGGATGGATGAAACTGATTGACCGCTACCTTGCCGAGAAGCAACGGCCCGAACGGCCAACAAGTTTTCATGGGAAGACATGGAGAGCCTTTCGGCCTGCAACTGTTCCCAAGGTTCGTTCTTGTTTGGTGAAATTTGCCAACTGGTCCAAAACCAAGGCACCCCAGCAGGTCACCAAAAAGATGCTGGAAGACTACCGCGACATGTACGCGAAAAAATCTCTGGCCAGTGCGCGAACCACCATGGCCCAGATTCTTGCATTTTTTGACCATGTGGGAATTTACCCAGGTCGAATTCAGCTTCCTGAAAAAAAGAATCTAGAACGCAGAGAAGTTGTTCTCTCGATTGGAGAGGGAAACAAGCTCATTAAAGATGCTCCAAATGACAGACTCCGCTTTATCCTTTTTTGCGGCTTCCATGCTGGTCTTCGTCGCGGAGAAATCATGCACGCTCGCCCTACATGGTTTGCTCTTGAAAGGGGGATTCTTCGAGTGCCCCGCGTTGATGAATTGGGAGAAAATAAATTCCGTATCAAAGACAATGAGACGAGGGACATTCCCCTGTCCGCAGACTTTGAAAAATTCGTGCGGGAATTTCTCAAGGGCGTGGGAGCTGACGAGTATTGCTTGCGCAACCCTACAAAACGCAGGAGCAAAACAGGCACCTACGATTTCATCCAACCTTTTCGAAAATATGTGTCGCAGGCTGGACACCCAGGATTTTTCCCTCACGCCATGCGGCATTCTTGGATCACCGAGCTTTGCAACAGCGGGAACCACACCATGCAAGAAGTTTCTTCATGGTCGGGGGATTCGGTTGAAACGATTGAAAAAAATTACTGGCACAAGAAAACAGAGAAGGGAGCTTTGGACCACACCATGAAAGGGATTCGGCGGATTGACCAGCAGGACGCATTGATTCAAGAGATGGCTCGCAACCTGAAAGGCAAGTCAGAGGAGGAGATACAAGAGCAGATCAGGGAAGCAGTTATTGCGGCCATGGAGCTAGTCCATGATTGATTATCCTGCACTCATGGGATTTCATGCAAAAATGACCCCCTTCCCCCTAGAATCCTGCCAATCGATAATGTTAATTATAAAGACATTATTTTTTCCCACAGAGGGAAAAGCCCGATATTATTGCAACACCGTGGAAAAATGAATTTCAGCGGTGGATCCTGCTGGACGGAACCTTTCGAGGCAGTTTTTTCTTGTCTGGTAAATCAGGACTCAAAAACTCATCCACTCGCAAGCCCAGAGCTTCCGCAAACTGGCCTACAGTGCTCAGCGAAATTTGCTTCTTCCGGCATCGCTCGATTTGCTGCAAGAACTTTTCCGATGACCCAGCAAGCTCGGCAAGCTCCTGTTGGGTCAACCCATGCTGTGCCCTGAGTTCCCGCAGGCGATTGGCAATGAACTGAATTGAACTTTGATCTTGAGGAGCTGGCACCCCTGTGATCGTGGGGGTTTCGGCTTGACATTTTAACCAGTGATCGCTGGGCTTACGATGACATCTAGCCCAGATTTGTCTTGAAAAATACCGACCATATCCAAAACTCCACACGCACCCACAAAACATGAAAATTGCCCGCTTGGCAGTGCTGACTCTCGCTGGAATCATTCTCTCAGGATGCGGTGCTCCCTACCAATCAGAATTTCAGGAATGGCTTGGCACAAAGTATGCCAAAGAGACCCCCTTACGGCTTGTATCTCTAAAGACCGAAGAAGTTCAAGGTGGCGAAAAGGAGACTGTCTTTCAATTCGAAGGACAGCTTGAATTCACTGAAGACCTTTTTAAAGTCATTCAGCCCCTCAACATAAGCGGCATGAAAACGGCCCGCAATTCAGCACGTGCAGTGGGAATGTCAGACGATGACATTGCTCAGATCGAACAAAACCTGACTGAAGAGTTTACGGTGACGATTGTTCAGAAAACTGCCAAAAAGGGTGAGAAAATTCCAATTTCTGGCAAAGCATCCGCAATGAGGAATGGGGAAGGAAGATGGGATTTCTTCGTCCTTGAAGCAGTTGGTGGAACAATCGAAGGTTCCAAGCCGCCACAAGGGAAGTGGCTGGAGATCGGAACGCAAGAAGCCAAAAAGCACATTGAGTCAACGAACCAGAAGATTGAAGCCAACGTCAAAGCAGTCGCGGACCAAGTTGTAATCAAAGAAAAAGAGAGAGCTGAACAAGCGGCGAAGATAGCTGCGGGGAAGGCAGAAGAGGAAGCGCGGTTGAAAAAAGAACGTGATGATCAAATTGCTTTATCTCTTTCACTTTTTGAGCCCGGAAAATCTCTTTCAGGCATCTGGAATGAATCCGAATATATCTCCGCCAGAGGTAATTTCGCCATTTCTTTTACTCACAGGGTTGAGGCGGGCGACAAGATGATTGTAGAGGGTTATCTCTTCGATCCGGCAAATCCAAACCATCGAAAGCCGTTTTCTGGTCAATCATCTGGCACAGGATTGGTTTCTGATCCTTTTGTTTTGGACCTGCAAACCTCAGATTCGGGCGTTTCAGTCACGGATATTACATCACTAAAGAAATCAACTCTCGGTCTTCTCTATGAGGGTGCCAACTACCCGTTCCGTCTAAAAATATTTCCAGACAGGAAGGAAGTTCGAGGAACAATCACAGGAACTGGAAGACTATTTGGAGGACGCTGGACTTTGGACTTAAGCTTTATTTTCAATGATCAGATTGCTGTATCGACCCAGAGTCTACCGCAGACTGTCAATGGAAGTATTACAGCAGGCGGCGGCAGTTTCGGCGGTGAAGGGGGGCACGGGCGGGCTTTTCCCATAGAGCCACAGGATTACGACGTTGCTAAAAAACAGGCCCAACTTGCCGCACCTCTACTTACAGCGATTCAGGCTGCATATAAGGCAGGCCAAGGACAAGTAGCCGTTCAACTAAGCGAACAGTTGATTAAATTATACCCACAATCTCCACAAGCGATGACATTGCTCCTTATAAGCACGAAGAAAGCGGGAAAACTTGATGCAGCTAAAGACATTTATCAGCTCCTGATGCAATACCCACTTTCAGAAAGTGACAAACAAGAGCTTGAACGGATTTGGAACTCATCGAATTGATAGCCTTCATGAAAAAGCAATTGAAAGCACTGATATTTGCTGGACTTATCCCTCTCGTCTTGACCGCACAAGAAGAATCATTTCTTGGCGGGATCTCCGAAGTCAGCGCGGCGTTTTCAAATGCTGGAGGTGAAAATCAACTACAAGCTGGCACGGAGTCCCTTGGCATTGTTGACGTGACCGTGAGCGACAGCAAACCTGGAGCAAAGGTTCTTCGTATGGCCATCGAACGCCGAAACAATGACCAGATTGATCCCAGGATGATAAATGTTCATATCTTTTTTTATGAAGAAGATAAGACAGGAGCGATTACTGTTTCGTTGTCGAATCCTTCACCTCAATGGGTTACCCATCCAGCTGATTGGAGGGATGAACAATCAGAGGTTTTGGAGGTTGAGTATCCTCTCCCGGATGGCGGACTCCCTGGCAATTCCACCGAATTTGCTGGAGGAGGTAGAAAGTATTACGGCTATGTCCTTGGCGTCTATTACAAAGGCAAATTGCAGGATATGCGCGCCGACCCCAGCGATTTAGTATCGCTTTATCCACTGGCATCCACTTTTGAGACGAAAGCCGTGCCAGAGCAATACGCGAATGCAGGAAGTGAAGAGCCTACCTTGATCCTTGTGAAAGTGGGAGAGGATAACGGCATAATTCATGGCATGGTGTATGATCGCCGCGCAAACCGCTTAATGAGCGAATCAATCTATCATCTTAAAGATGTTGAGGTCGGCCAGATAGTAAACACTCCGGTTGGTCCTGCACTTTTTGTGGGTGAATCCAAGAACGCAGCCAGTGCAGACCAAAAGCAAGGTGAACCAGCTCTAGGTTCTACATTGCGAAAATCAATCATTAAAGGACTAAAGCTTCACCTCTATGGGGGGGTGGAAAGAGCTGATAACGACCCTGCAAGTGTTAAACTAACATTCAACCACTTTATGGTACAAGATAATTTGGCCTTACTGGGAATCGCAAAGGTGGACTCCAAAGCACCGATGAAGCACGGATTGGAAGGAACGTGGATACTGATGTCCAAGTCTCAATCAACTTGGGTTGTAGTAGAGGCTTTTCCTACTAAGGCAGCTCTCTTGTCGAGCGAGATTATTCGTAGCAATCGCATCCCTTCCAATATTACTCCGTGAAGACAATCAACTTTGGGATTTTGGCGTTTTGTTTTGTTTCACAGTTTAATACAGCGTGCTTTGCGGAGGATATATCTCTTTCAGGCAAGCTTGAGTTGAGAAACGACAACTTTGTTCTTGTTATTGAGAAGCCAATTACCGTCAAGAAAGAGAACGAGGACGTAACAAGCAATCGAGTCCAACTTGCAGGACTTGGCGTTTCGGAAATCGAACGGCTAAAACCTCAGATTGGAACAACCATTTCGTTGGCAGGTGAGGTGATCCCCGCAACTGGCAGAGAGCACACTGAAAAGCTTGTCATCTACCCAGAAGAGATTCCTCAGAAAACCGTTTATGTCGAGGGGCCAAGGCCAACGCCAAAGCCAACGTCGCATACGTTGCCTTCAATTGAGGATAATAGATCGAGCACATTGACTGTTCTGCCAGAAACCAACATTAATGTAACTCAAACAAATATATTATTCTTAACAGATATAGAGGTAAGGAGCACTGAAACGAATATTACTAATACACAGATCAACTTCTTTGAGAAGGGAGAACGGCGCACTTCTCATCCAAAACGCCCAAAGAATATGATTGGGCTGTGGAGGGAAGACATATCCAATCTAATCAATAGAGCCGCAGTTTCCATCCATTTGAAGGAGGATGGCACAGCTTCAATGAGTGTGGGCAATCGCGATTTTTGGACCGCAAAAGCGGATGGGGTAACCGGTGACCTCGCAGAGTGGACTCTTGAGCAGCAGAGGGGGCATGATCAATTGCGGCTTGTTCACGCCGATGGCTCATCTTTGAACCTTCCGATTAGGAGCTGGAGTTCATCAATGATGATTATTGATGCCGATGGCGTGGTGCTTAATCTATCCAAGCAATAGGATAGGAACCTTGCAAGCACTCACCTAAACCAGGGATCATTTTTAGGAGTTATTGAGCGAAGCATTGCTTGAATTTGCGGAACAGCCCGCCGCCGCTCCGACGAGCTGGGTAGTGGCCCATTCTCGCGCCGGTCTGTGGACCCACAAGGGGCGGGCGAATAGTGTAAGCGACACTTCTGGCACATCTACCCCAAAAGGCAGAACCGTCATACTCTGCATGGATGACAGATCTACAAAGTTCGATAGAAGTTCTCAAAGTTGACGTGGCAGGGCGGGTGATAACGCCTAAGGAGAAGCGAGAAGAGTTGGTGGAGGCCTACCGGCGCAGTGGAATGACTGGGAAGCAGTTTGCCGCGTATGCCGGGGTGAAGTATGTGACTCTGGTGAGTTGGTTGGGAAAAGCCAACAAGCAGGTTTCCCAGCCCCGTTGCGTTGGGAGGGAGAGCATCCAATGGGTGGAGGCAAGTGTTGAGAGAGATGAGGGATCTCTTGTGGTCGAGATCGGGGGAATCGCGAAAATGGAAGTGAGCAATTCGAGGCAAGCGGGTTTGGCAGCTGCAATCCTCGGAGGCATGGGAGGGAAGTCATGCTGAGTTTTTCCGGACACCTGCGGGTTTTTGTGGCGGTGGAGCCCTGTGACATGCGCAAGGGCTATGAGGGGTTGTCCGCTTTAGCGGGAGGGGTCCTGGGGGAGGACGTACGCAGTGGGGCGCTCTTTGTGTTTTGCAACCGGCGCAGGACACGACTGAAGATCCTGTATTTTGATGGTAGCGGGATGTGGGTGCTTGGGAAGCGCTTGGAAAAGGGCACGTTCTCTTGGCCGAAGCTCACGGAGGGCGGATCGCCAAAAGTGGTGCTTCGGGCTGAAGCCCTGGCGATGCTCACCGATGGGGTTGACCTGCGTGGAGCAAAGATGAGGCCATGGTATGAGAGAGATTAAATATAGCTAAGCAAAGTCGCTGATTACTAAGACTTTGGCATGTCACCTGCTATGCTAATAGTCGATGGCAGAACCCACCATAAAAGAGCTCCTCAAGAAGCTCGAAGAGCGAGATCAATTGATTGCGCAGCTCAGCGTGGAGAATGCCCTCCTGAGGGAAAAAGTGGATAAACTATCGCGCATGATCTACGGCACCAAAAGCGAGCCGTTCAATCCGAACCAGCCGGATTTTTTTGAAGAGGTTCCCGCCTCGGGGCAAGCGGCGGGAACCTTTGAGGAAAAGCCCTCTCACGACCGCAAGAAGAAGACCCGGCGTAGTTCAGGCATCCCCGAGAACTTGCCGGTGGAGGAAACCATCATTGATCCTCTGGAAGTGCAGGCCGAACCCGAAGCCTACAAGCACATCGGAGATGAAATCAGTGAGCAATTGGATTACACCCCGGGAGCCTTCCGCAAAGTGCGCACCGTGCGGCGCAAATTTGTTCGCAAGAACACGGTGGATGCAAAACCCATCATCGCGCCCCTTCCACCCAAACTTCAGGACGGCTGCATGGCAGCTCCCGGCTTACTTGCCAATATTTTGGTGAGCCGTTATGTGGATCACCTGCCGTTCTACCGTCAGGAAACCATCTTCAAAACACGCCATGACGTTCTCATCCCCAGGCAGAACATGGTGCGTTGGATGGAGATGGTTGCTGATCGCTTGGAACCCCTTTACAACATCCTCAAAGAGGAGGTGCACAGTGGAGATTACATCCAGATGGATGAAACGCCCGTGCGTTATCTCGACCCCAAAGGAGGGGGGCAAGCCCCGCTTGGTTACATGTGGGTCACCTCACGTCCTAGTGGGGATGCAATCTTCCATTGGCACACCAGTCGCTCAGCTCAATGCATCAAGGATATCTTGCCCAAGACGTTTGCTGGAGTCCTGCAAACCGATGCCTATGCTGCCTATGGCAGCTTTGCCAAAGCACATTCCGACATTGTGATGGCCGGCTGCATGGCCCATATGCGGCGCAAGTTTTACCAGGACTTTCCACAAAACCGGAAGATGGGCAATTTCGTTCTCAGCCACATCAGAGAACTCTACGAGGTGGAGCGTTCCTTACGAAAGCGAAGAGCCGGGCCTGCTTTACGGAAGGCTGTGCGCAACTCCGTCTCCCGCCCCATCCTTGCACGCCTGCATCGAGCCATTAAAATCATGGAACCCAAGTTCCTGCCCCAAAGCAATGCAGGCAAGGCAATCCGCTATGCCCTTTCCATCTGGAACTCCCTGCTTGTTTATCTGGATGAGGGGCGGGTGGAGATCGACAACAATCTCATCGAGAATGCCATCAGACCCACGGCTGTGGGAAAAAAGAACTGGCTTTTTATCGGGGCGGCTGAGGCAGGCAAGAAAACCGCAATCCTCTACACCATCGTGGAATCCTGCCGCCGCCATGGTGTTGACCCTTACGCCTACCTCCACGATGTCCTCACCCGGCTCCCTCGAACCACCAACCACACCATTGGTGCGCTCACCCCGCAAAAATGGGCCAGCGCAAAATCTTCCGCCAAGTTCGACCAAGTCGCAGCTGCAGCGTAGTGGCGAGAAGTGTCAGATCGATGCGATCTGACGATTATGCCAGATCTAGTTCGGTTTTATCGACCTGTGCTATAAGTGTCGCTTACATTCTTGATCCCAAGAGCGGAGTTCCATTGCACCGACAATTGCGCACGACCCTGCAAGAAATCATTGAAGAGTTTTTTGAGAATGAGTCTCCCTTCATGACAGAGGATTATCTCGTGGAGAATCTGGATGTTTCGCGAACCACCATACGGCGGGCCCTGCTTGATCTCACGGCTGATGGATTTTTGGCCTCTTCGCTAAAATGAGTGGGTTAAACTGTGGGCAGATTGAGCTGGAGATGGGAAGCTTTGAGGTATGCCATGGTGCGGAAGTTCTCAAATGAGCGGAAGCCGCGAGCCAATCGCTTTGCTAACTGGAGGAGTCCATTGATAGCTTCGATGAGTCCATTGGTAATGCGGGTTTCCATAAAGGCCACGATACCATCCCAGTGCTCGCGAATGGACTTGGCAACCTTCTTAAAAGGTTCCAGCCGACTGCGCATCGCCCGAGAGCACCACCAAGCAAGGCTCTGGGCATCCTCATCTGCAAGGATGTCTTGAAGGATTTCTCTCAACATCATGGCCCGACCAAGCTTGGGGTATTCCTGGCAAAGAGCATGTCGAGTGGCCAACTGTTGCTCGCTGCGCGTCCAAGCATTGCCTCTCAGGGCCCAGAGCCCGCCTTGCATGTCTGCTCCTGCCCGCAACAGGGACTTGCGGACATCATCGAGGGCTTTGCCGACCATTTGCATGACATGAAAGCGATCAAACACCAGCCTTGCTTGGGGAAAAGCCTCCCGTGCTCCCTTTCGGTAGGCAGGACTCATGTCCATGGAGATGAGTTCAATCTGCTCAGGCTTGCCTCCATGGGCCGCCATCTCTTGAGCGAAGGCCTGCAAAGCCTCTGCCCCTCGCCCCTCGGCCATGAAAAGCAGGCCCCGGCTTTCGGCATCCACGACAACAGTCACGTAGCGGTGCCCTCGCTTGGCACTGGTCTCATCCACCATGATCCGGCTTACTGTGCTCCAGTCCTTCTTGGCATGGGCCTCATTGACGTAATGCTTGAGCACCCGCCACAGCCGGGTATCAGTCTCACCAAGGTGGGAAGCCGCCGCCGACACACTCATCTGCTGGCAGAGCAGCATCACCATGGCCTCCATCATCAGGGTAAATCCGCTGCCAGGCCGCGCCCATGGCACCTCGGCTTGACGAACTCCGTGGTCCGGACAATCGACTCTTGGCACTCGCGCGATCAACTCGGTCTTGTGCTGCCAAAAGTCCAGATGTCTCCAGTGTTTTTCTGTCGTGTCGTGAACCCCGCAATATTCGCCACACTCAGGACACTGAAATTGACTGCCGACTCCAAAGTCCAACCAGATCTTGAGCTGCCGTGTCGGGACATCCATCTCGCTTTTCACCACCTTCCACCCACTTCCCAATCCCAGGGCCATTTCAAAAAGTTTGTTCGCATCCATCACGGTCGATTCAAACATCGATACCACTCCTTTACCAGTCCTGCCAACACTGTCCGAAGGACACCATCTACCCTCGTTCCCCCGAACGCCTGCCGCGGCGAGCGGTGCGGGGTTTGGGGGCGCACAGCCCCCATCAAACCGGTTTATTCCACCCACTCATTTTAGCGAGGAGCCGATTTTTGACACGCAAACGCGCCATTGGCACTGTAGTAAGCAAACGAACCAACACTATTGGCCATGCTTTAATTGTCACTCCAGATTTTTCCTCACATCGACATGTCGAATGGTTGTCAGCTTTGATCAGGATTGGCCAGGAACTGGGCATTCAATGCCACCTTCTGCAACTTAGCCAGAATCAAAAGACGGCTTTCCTCTTAAAAAAGATGCACTTTACTCCGGCAGAAGGAGCCGTTCTTCTTCTGGCACACCCCGAGAAACTGGCCATTAACCTTATCAACCATTTCTTGAAACTGGGATATTATACCGTAAATATTGAAACTCATCTCGAAAAGGACCTTTGCTCATATGTCGGCATGTCCGATGAATCGGCCATCGAACTCGGAGTGGAGCGCTTGGCCGAGGCAGGACACCGACGGATCGTTTTTCTCGTCACAGAACCTGAGGAATATGAAAGCGTCCGCCTTAGGGTCCTCCATTTTGAAGAGATCACCAAGAGGAAAGGGTTGTCTTCTGCCCACGTCCATCACGCTGGAGTTCACTCAGGAGAAAACAGCTCCGAAGCCTCGTCAACAGCGATGGCTGCCCTTTGGAAAGAAAAGGTGCGTCCCACAGCAATCTTTGCGGTTTCCGACAGCTGTGCCGTTGGTGCTTTGAGTTGGCTACACATGAATGGCATTCGGGTTCCGGAGGACGTCTCGTTATTGAGCTTTGATGGAACGACTATGACGAGGTGTACCCATCCACAAATTACCAGCATCCGGCAACCCTACCAGAAAATCGCACAAGCTGCTTTTCAACTTGTGCTGGAAAGACCCACCATTCAAAAAAACATTCTCCTCGCTCCCCTTTTCCTGGATGGTGGCAGCCTGCAGAGAATACCAGCCAATTAGAGCTATTGAGATTGCCGAGGAGCACCGCCATTCCTCGCAGTGAATGGCTGCCATGAACTCAGTTGGTTCTCCCCACCCGGCATACTTGGTCCATGGCAGTCATTTTCACACGCCCGACTCATCGGAAAAAGTTAAGTTTATCAGTGCCGGCCATGCTGTTGTACATGAGATACGCATTAGCCATAGTATTTTCAAACTGCTGCCCTTGCCCAACATAGGATAGTTTGGCAGCTCCGTTTTGTAGGGTGAAGGTGATAGTCGCTACACCGTTTTCTAATGTGGGAGTGACAGTAAACGGGTCCAATCCGCTCCAGAAGTCGAGTACCCGGTAGGGATTAGTATTGGGTACAATGAGCTTGATTGTTTTATTAACACCTGCTTGATACCAATTCAAACGGGGTCCCATACCTATGGTGAAGTTGTATGGCCAGTTATTGAGAGTCGCATCATCCCAGAACGTAACCACATGTCCGCCAGTAACGTTATATTTTTGAACGATAGTACTGTTGTCAGCAAAGCATATTGGAGAAATGCCGCATAGATCCGAGGCGACGACCTGCATGGCCCGAATGTTCATACTTAAGCCATAGGCCTCGGCGGGATCCTGAGAATTAAAATGAAGATAAATCACCTTGCTAGTCCCCACCGTTGCTTGAGTAACAAGGGGGCCTTTATCGGTGTTGACAAGAGTTGTGCCCGCAGTGGTTGTTGTTAATGGGGCGGTGAGTATAAACTGCGTGCCAGCAGGAAAAACATTTGCCCAGCTTCCAACTGCGGATTGAACAGTGACCACAGTCCCAGCGGCTGTGTTTGCATTTGGCCGGATGACGCCAAGGCCAAGTTTGGCACTGGTATCATATTCACTGGTTCCTCCCGGGAAATCACGATATCCTCCCAATGCACTGCTATTGATGTTCATCCCCCAAAACTGCTTTGTACTTCTGGTGGGAACAAACGAGTGAGTCACCAACACTCGCCCGGCGGCACCATTAAGCCAATTATTTAGTTGGGAAAAGTCGTTGTTCGTTGAGTCGTATGCGCCCTGCAGTGGAGAATAGACGACCATCTTGTAATTATTAAGCACGGAACCCAGTTCAGTCTGATTTTTAACGCAGGCATCCCGATAATCAAAAACATAATGGGCACGGGATAAACTTCTAGCCAAAGAGTACTTATCGTTGATTGTGTTAAACAAACCCGCAGATAGTTTTCCTGTTGCACGATCTCCCAGGCAAAGAATCTGGGCGGCGGGTCGGACTGCACCATCATTTCTTGCCTGGGCAAAAGCCTTGCCTTTGCTCACGGAATCACGGAAATTATCAAAATCTTCCGGATTGAATCCACTGCTCATATTGGCATATGTGTTGTTATTTCTTTGAGTTAAGAAATCATTTTGGAAATTATCTGCTTTGTACGCGGCAGTTAGCTCGTAAGTCGTGATGTAGTTCAGCAACCAGTCCCAATACCCTGAGCTGTTTCCGCCCGAACCGGTTTCAAGAAGAACACTCAGGCGATTCCCCCCTCGGGTCGCTTGTTCCCTCAGGTATGGTCCGCATGCATAGGCCGTTTCCGAGAGGTGACCAGGTTTGCCAAAGCACTCCAAAAGCAAGTTATTTACCCCTTTGGATCGTATCAGTGTCGCATAGTCTGATGAGCCATAAGCAGATTCGGGATTCGGTATGACCCAAAGGCCGGTGCCCCCCTTGGTTTTATGATATTGACCCAATGAATCGGCCAGCTTAACCCACTCATAAGAACGGAGGAAGAGAAACAGGGTGTGTTTCGCGGCGTAATTGGATTCATTTCCAGTGTTTGGTGGCACAAACGCTGACCAAGCACTCAAACCAAAGTGTGCGGGAGATGGGAGAAAGCGGTTAAACTTGTAGAAATAGTCTGCAAATTTCATTGTGGTTGGCACTCCATTATCCAGAATTGTGATGCCCTGGTCAGTGCCTGCCAAATCCTGCTGAAATGCTTGGGCCATAAGTGCTCCATGGCCCCACACCCCGTAATCCGGGAACCATGGGAACACATAATCCACAACTTGCCAGGTTGGAATGCCTGCCTTTGCCAATTGATCAATTTTGTCTTTTCCGGCGAGGTAAGCTCCTGTTCCGGAGACAGAGGCCGTGTGTCCCGGATCGATCAAACTGGAGTCATCCATCGCCGTGCTGTTGAGTGTAAATACTGTGCCGGAGCTGGTCTTGGCAGTGTCCCAAAGTTGACGTCTGGAGAGGAATCCAAAATAGCCGGTGTTCATTTGAGAATAATGAAGGGTTTTGATGTTGCCATTGATTGGCAAATTCAGATCATTCATCAGGGCATTCATTTCTTTTTCACAACCGATCAAAGGAATGCCAACGGATGTTCCAATCGTGGTGGCCAAACTTTGGGGGGTGGACCTCATGGCAGCCGGATAGAGAATATCGATGCCGTATGGAAAGAGAGAAGCACCGATGGGAGGAGGAACAGCCATAGAGCGTGTGTTTGTGGCATACCCATCATCAAAGGCTCCCACGAGGTCCAATGTTGCCCCGGTTTGTGAGTTTTTCAATTTCAGGTTGTCGATGAAAAAGAGGCCAGAAGTGCCTCCGCTCGGCTGAATGGATACGGATTTGATAGACGACCACTCCCCGGGTTGGGTGATCCAGACCTGCATGGCGTTACGATTGGTTTCGACATGTGTCCATTGGTTTAGAGGGTAATTGCTGATTGGAACCGCCCCGTTACCATTGCCGTTGCAGATCCAGCGGGCACCTGTGAGATCGGCCAAATAAATATTCAAGATAACATCGCCGACCCTACTGTACACATAGATATCGTAGCTTATTGTGTCGTATTGGGTAATGTCCGCAGTTTTAGGAATACGAGTTGATGCCCGCCAGTACTGAAGTTCCGCATCGGTGTTGTTCCATTGAAATTTCAAAGAATAATCATCGGAACTTCCCGGTTTCACATAGGTGTAGTCGATTTTCAGGTCTCCTTGGTTACCCCCGGTGGTAAAACCGTTTAGTATCCCCAGCTCATCATTGCGATAAAGCGCATAAACGCTCGATGTTAATGTGAAGACGACGAGCAGCGATAAAAGCAGCAGGCAGCTTGAATGCGCGCGTGGTGAAAAAACGACGGAATGATGGAGGGTGGTTTTCATGAGGGGATGGAATGTTGTTTGAGAGAATTAACTCCCAAGGTTTGGTTTCGAAATGCTTATTATTGCAATAATCATTTGTTCATATGTTTGTTTAATTTGTCAACATTAAAATTTCTCGAATTTTTTCCGCGTAACTTGGCAACTTTTGAAAGAAGACCTTTTTTCCGAACCTCTGGTCGGGACTCATCCAAATGGCTAGTGCGAGCGACGCATAGAATTTTCTCCAGATTTCAAGATTCAGGCCAAAGTTCCACCTCAATCCACCCAAATGAGTTATTCCTCCAACCAATTCTTGGTTATGTGGTGCGAAAGCAGCGGAGTCCTTCGAACAAGAAGCTCCGTGTGATGAAGATAATTACCACTTAAACCAATAGAACATCTCTGACGGCCTGGTTGCTCATTGTGTGGAACATCGTAGTTCGAACATATTAATTGTTCGGATTGAAGATTATATCCTCGCCATACCCCACGGGAAAGCTGTTGGGGATATCAGGGTTTTCAGCCTTCCTATATTCAACATGCCAATCAGCGAATAAATAATGGGCACCACCTTTACTTAATGTACTTGGTTTAAAAACAAAACCGTTTGAATCAAGCAGAGCCCAGTCGACTTGGCCGTCGGGGCTGATTTGACCATCGGCCGCGACTACAATTTTGGATGCTTTTGAGAATTCCAAAAGATTGTATCTGCGATGATTGTTATCATATCCCGAGATTCCTTCAGGAATTGGCACGGTCGTGGTGAAGCCATTAAGACCGAATCCACCGGCGTTTATAGCAGAAGGATTAATTCGACGGGTTGCAGGATTGTAAAGTTTTTGCAAACTTATTTTCGATTCTGGAATGGAGGTGCAAATGCCGTCGTTCAAATAGCCGCGATAGTCAAGAAGATATGGCCAACCATAAAATCCACCATCATTTGCAATTGTGTAAATCGAAGGAAGAAAATTATTGCTATCTTGGGTGTAGCTAAGAATCCCAACACCAATGGACCTTAGATTCGAAAGAGCTTTAACAGATTCAGCTGATTTTATGCTTTGTCTTTGAAAAGATACTCCAAGTGCGATTAACACAAAGACAACAGCGATCACGACAATCAGCTCAACAAGAGTGAATGCTTTTATGTTCTTTTTCAAATGAGGCCTGAGCGAACATGAGTCTATCATATCATTACTTTTTCTCATGAGACACTAAAAGGGGGGATTCATTTATAGGGTCAGTGATGTAATTCTAAGTGCATAAATATTCTGTGCTGTCAGAGGATGATGTTTAATAGGTGGCCTCAAGACTGGCGGGCGCAACCGAGCTTGGGGCATCTAACCTGGTTCGTTTTCTGCAGTATTCATACGCGGTTTCTGCGGCACTTAATGATTTCATGAACGATTCATTTTTCGGATCACCATAATAAAACATTTCAGTGCTATGATTGAGTGGAAGTGACAATCGTCCATTCGAATCGCTTTCAACTGTTAATCGTGTATTCTCGAATATATTCGCAAGCAGATAGGTTTTACTGGGCTGTACGAGCAATACCATCGTGGATGGCTTTTCAAGAGCGGTACGAAGATAGCGATTATCTTTTTCTTGTTCCATCACAGTGGTTTTATTCCATGCAACGAGTGAATATCCGCCATTTACTCTGTTTTGATTAAGTGACCAATCCGATAAAGGGGATGCAAATGATTTGATAGGTATCTGATCCAACACCTTCGAAATGATATTCATAGAAATGATACTCTCCTCACGAGACGGTAAATCTGGATGAATTAGAATGATTCGATTTCTGGAGACCGGCCATTCACTGAGCAGTGGGATCCCATCATCATCTTTGAGTATTACCCGAAGACCTTGTTGTTTTACATTCCACAAGCTGGTTTTAAGTTCGCTTCCTTCCAGCTTCACTTTGATGGTGCCATTTCTTGATTCCAACTCGATCAGCTCATCTGAAACGACAGGCTTAATTCGTTTGACTGATTCGCGATACGATCTGTTGCTTTGCCAAACGACGGCGTCGACCAGCGGTGATTCTGATGGTGAATCAATTCGCCAACCGCTTCCCCCATGAACAACAAGCACCCGGTTTGAACCACTATGTATCCAATCCTTTACCCTTGCGAGTTCGGACGGGGTGGACACAGATGTGCTCCAGAATAATATCTGAGTGTGATCGTCAAGACTGGGATTCCAGACATCCCTGCCCACCTGCTCAAATGAAATGTTATGAGATGCCAAATAGGATGCAATATTGCCATCTTGACTGAGGGTCTCCACTGAGCTGTCCTGGTATTCCAAAATCGAGCGATTGGCCACAACGGTAATTTTTGGACGCTCAATCGGAATGTCTTTTTCTTCTGCATGGCGCAATAGGAATGCATGGTTACCGGAAAACCAGTGATCGAATCTGCCTAAAATGTTAGTATCACTTATCCCTTTTATCCAAGGACCAACTTTAAAATACTGGATATTAATACTCTGCGGCAGACAGGAAGCTGTGGCGTCATAGTAAAATGCAAACGAGGTTGGCATATCATATCTGCTTGTTGATCCCTGCCCCCCTCCGTTTATTTCGCCAATTAAATGAATCTGCGGACCGCCGGCTCTCGACCGAACGTGGGGTAGAGTTACCTTCCGTGCCTCACCTTTAAGGGGGCTTCCAAAAAACTCATAGCCCAACACACTGAGATGTTTTAGTCGGGACAAAAGAGAAACATCGACTCCATTGCTCACATCCTCGGGGTTCACGGTAATCCCCAGACCACGACCACGATCCTTTGCGGCACGTCCGAGACGATCAATAAACACCAGATAATGATAGTGCCAGAGAGCATTGAGCAACAACAAACGATTGGCTCCAAGCGCTGAACTTTGCGCCTCTTGTTCAGTGCCAGGAACAAAATCCTCCCAGCTATTCCATCCAAAGGACGACGGCACGAGTGGTAAAGAAACAAAGCGATCCCAATACTCATGAAAATGAATCGTCTGAGTCGGACTGAGCAATTCGATTCCTGCTTCGTCATTGGTCAAGTATTTCTTCCATTGTCGGGTCTCACTGGAACCATAGCCCCACCGTCCATTAAAATACGGCCAGATGTAATCGATCATGAAATAATACTCAAATCCAAGGTCGAATGCCAGATTCATCCGCTCTTTCGTCATACCTAGTATTGCTTCTTGTGTGGTATCCTCCCCATGATAAATGATCGCATCCCGCAGCGGTAACATCTCCAGAGGCCAAATCGGATCTGACGGCGAAAAGTCATTCCAGTTTCTAAGGGTGTATCCGTTATTCAGCATCCAACTTTGACGGTATTGCGTAAGGCTATGGCATTCATATACTGGCAATATGTTTGCCGCTCGCAGATCTCCAACCGTCGATTTCAGAGAATTGGTCAGGGTGGTGTTAAAGTCCAACCCGAATTGGCCGGGGAACTCAACTGATGCCCATTCCTTCCATGACTGGGTCCATTCTGGATGGCTTAGAAGTATGCTGTTTTCCGCTCCAAATACCCGTGGTGTTGCCGTATCGATAGGCTCACTACGGGATGCCCCTTGTTTAGGCCAGAGAATCGGAAATTCTGCGGAAGCGGGTGTAAATAGCTCCCGGATTGCGGTCTGCCCGTCAGCAACGCAGAGCAGGCGGCTACCTGACAGGACCGCCCGGCCTTTGGCAGGTGCTTGTATCAGCCATCCTACGATCAGCAACTTAGATGGAGTCGCATCGGCCCAAGTCAATCCGTAGGAATTTCCCGAAAGATGAAAATCGGATACTTTCCAGGAATTGTTTCCAACCGCAGCAGGGGTGCCGTTCCACGTTCGTCCGTATTGATCGGACAGAATGGGAATGATGTTGACGCCTTGCGGTATCTCCGAGAATTCCGCCTCAAGGCTTTCCCAACCATCAATGGCCGACCAATCCTCGTCAAACCTGTACGAGCCGCTCTCACTAAAAATGAGCTCCAGCGAATTGTCAGCCAATCGTTGAATGAGAAACTTATCGGTGCCCCATTCCTGCTGCCCATAGTAGAGTGCGTTATCTTTTGATTGAGCAGCGACCACACCGCAAACTGCAATGCAAAGGGCTAGCGATATTAAAAATGGGTGGGTCATAGTTTATGAATGTTTGTTGGCATGGCCTCGAATTCAGGCGATGAGACATGGTAGAAACCTGAGGCCGGAACGGATTGTTGTGACATGGGGGATTAAGAAAAGTTATATTGTTCGAACAATATAACCTGAAATCAATAAAAATCTGTCAGCGATTCGAAAAATCTCAATTCAAGCTAGCTTCTCGGGATGAAGCATATCCTCGCCAAATCGACCAAATTCAATGGGTCGAATGGAAGCATCTGCGCGGAGCGGAAAATGCCGCGCCCCGTGCGTGTCGCAGTTATTCGGCTTTTGATTTCATAAAATTCACACGTTACCACGCATCCGTGCGAAACGGCGTGGCAGGCAGACCTTCATCATCCCATAAACAGGCCGACGGAGCATTGCGCCATAAGTAGCGAACAGCCACCGGCTCAGATATGCTAGAGCTGCTAACCACGACAGAGTTGTCTCCATAAAGCTTGGATTCCGCTGGCTTGAAGATCTTGTCTTCTCCTGCGATTTCAAAAGAGGTGCCATTTTCGGCAGACTTCAAAACTAGCCCGGACTTTCGGGTATTAAACTGGATCCGGACCTCTTGTCCATTAATTGTCGCCTTTTCAAACTGAGGCCCCTGATCCTGAACATCCCGACCGTAGGTGCTCCTTAATGCCATGCGAGCAAGACGCTCTCCCACACTTTTTTTATCGGCCGGGTGAATGTCATTCTCATCTCCAACATCAATA
>JBGSVX010000261.1:0-3256 GCA_041752795.1 Terrimicrobiaceae bacterium | reverse complement strand
GCGCGGAATTTTTGTCGCGTCGTTTGAAGATTTGTACAATTGGGGCCGCAAGAATTCCCTGTGGCCCTTGCAGTTCGGGCTGGCGTGTTGTGCGATTGAGATGATTGCAACAGCGGCTGCGCGGTTTGACATGGCGCGGTTTGGAGCGGAAGTCTTCCGACCTTCACCGCGTCAGGCCGATCTCATGATTATCGCCGGCACGGTGACCAAAAAAATGGCACCGCTTGTTGTGCGGCTTTACAACCAGATGCCCGAACCGAAATACGTGATTGCGATGGGAGCCTGTGCAATCTCCGGCGGACCATTCAAAGAGGGCTACAATGTTTTGAAAGGGATCGACCGTTTCATTCCAGTGGATGTCTCGATTCCGGGTTGCCCTCCGCGTCCTGAGGCGCTGCTGGAGGGGCTCATCAAACTTCAGGAAAAGATTGCAGCCCAGCGTTTGATCGGACCCAACCGGGCGCGTCATGCCAACCCTGACGATGCCGCCGATTATCCGGTGCCTGCCTATGGAGCCCATGATCTCGAGCCCTCTCTGAATCCCCGGGTTTTTCAACCCGAACCGCCGAGGAGGGAAGGCGAATGAACGGCACTATTGAAGCGATCCGTGCGGCTCTGCCGCTGAGCGGGGTGGAAATTCAAAAAAACGCCAGTCCCTGCGGTCAGGATTCTCTCGTGGTCAATGCGAACGATGTCCGGGTTGTGGCGGAGTTTTTACGCGATTCGATGGGCTACGACTTTTGTTCGAATGTGACCGGTGTGGATTGGCCTGCGCAGGTGCTCAAAGAAGTGATTGTTCGCAAGGAATTGTTGGAAGGTGTTGAAACGGAAATCAAAGAAACCGTGGAGCGGGAAATTCCCGGTTATTTGGAGGCTGTTTATCACTTGTATTCCATTGCTAAAAAATCTGGTCCTCTGACCCTGCGTGTCCGGACCCAGGATCGTGAAAATGCCATCACGATTCCCTCGCTGACTCCCGTTTGGAAAAGTGCGGATTTTCAAGAACGTGAGGCCTTTGATTTGTTTGGGATTCGCTTTGAAGGCCATCCCGATCTCCGCCGGATTCTGATGTGGGATGAGTTTGCCGATTTCCCGATGCGCAAGGACTACCTGCCGCCGGATGATTTTGAATACGAACCGACTCCACATGATGGGATCCTGGCCAAGGTGAAAGCTGGATTGGAAAGACCAGGGAGCACAAGCGTCCCGCCTGTGATGGTCAATAACCCTCAAGCAAATCGGCAAACGGGCGGGACGCCCATTCCCCCTGGGATGGATCAATCCATCGATGTTTCCCTCGGGCCACAACACCCTTCTACGCATGGGGTCTTTCGCATGAATGTCACCATCGAAGGCGAAACGGTCACCAAGCTCCAACCGGTCTTCGGGTATCTTCACCGGAATCACGAAAAAATTGCGGAGAGCAATTCGTGGTTGGCCGCCATGCCCTACACCGACCGGCTCGATTATATTTGTCCCCTCACAAACAACTGGGCTTACGCGATGGCTGTGGAAAAACTGGCCGGCATCGAAGTCGCAGAGCGAGCAGAATACATCCGGGTTATCACCGCAGAACTCACACGGTTGCAAAATCACATCGCCTTTCTCGGATTTATATTGGGAGATATGGGGGCTTGGGGGACATCGCTCATGTATGCGTTCCGCGAGCGGGAAAAAATTCTCGATTTGTTCGAAGCGCTCACGGGGGCGCGCATGATGTGTAATTACATGCGATTTGGAGGATGTCGCTGCGACCTCCCGGAGGGATGGCTTGCCGCCGCCCGCAAATTGGTGGACGGATTTCCCGCGTTTCTGGACGAAATGGAAGCACTGCTCACTGGTAATGAAATCCTGCTCGCCCGGCTTCAGGGCATTGCCCCACTCACCGCCGAGCGAGCCATCAATGGCGGCATGTCGGGTCCGGTCCTCCGGGCCTCCGGCGTGGACTACGATATTCGCAAAGTGGATAAATACGGGATTTACGATCGTTTCAAATTCCGCGTGCCGCGCGGTGAGGTCGGAGACTGCTACGACCGTTTTATGCTGCGTTTACTGGAAGCAAGGGAATCCGTTGAAATTCTCAAGCAGGCCATCACGGGCATTCCTGATGGGCCGGTGGTCAATCCCAAAGCCAAACAGCGCGGCTTCCGACCACCCGCCGGCGAGGCCTACGGACGCATCGAAGGACCCAAGGGTGAACTCGGATTTTACCTGATCAGCAATGGCAGTGACCGTCCATGCCGGTTCCGCATCCGCCCGCCCAGTCTGATCAATCTTACCCTGCTTGAAGAACTCAGCATCGGAACCAAAATCGCCGATGTGATGGTCATCCTCGGCTCCATCGACATCGTCCTGGGGGAAGTGGACCGATGAAGACCGGAAACCAGAAACCGGAGAGTGGAAAGCTGACAATCCCACGCGGAGCGTGGCTGGAATTCCTTTCCGCTTTGCCCCTATGAACTTCCCCGGAACAGGAATTATCAAAGGGCTCGCGGTCACAGCGCGGAATTTTTTGGGAAGTTATGTCGAGAAGGATCGGCTCACCACCGAGCAATATCCCGAGGAACGGCCGGTGCTTCCTGAAAATTCGAGGAGCTTTCCCTTTTTGATTTTTGATGGAGAGGATCCTGAAGCGGGGATGCGGTGCGTGTCCTGCAAGATTTGCGAGAAGGAATGTCCTCCTCAGTGCATTCTTATTGTGCAGGACAGGGACGAGAATGGGAAGGCACTCAAGCGGCCCAAAGTTTTTGATATTGATATCTCGGTTTGCATGAGCTGTCAGATTTGCGTGGAGGTCTGTCCTTTTGATGCAATCCGCATGGACACCGACTATGAACTCAGTTCTTTCGACCGTTTCGGATCGCTGATTCTTAAAAAGCCCGCGATGCTGAAATCCAACGCGTATTATCATGGCATCCATCCCACGGAGGCCACGGAAACGGATGCCCGGCTGGAGGCCGATCGCAAAAAGAAAGAGGCGGCGGCTGCTGCCAAGGCGACGCAGAAAGTTACGGCAACTGCCGGAGGGGAGGGGACCAAATGATCGATCTTCTTGAATCGGCCCCGATCGAACTCAAACGCTGGTTTTTGAACCTTCTTGGGGCCTTTGGAGTGCCGGAGTGGATACTGACCGTGCTGTCCGCTTTCCTGATTATCGGGACGGTGATTGGAGTTTTTCTCGGGCTCTTTGCATTGATGTCCGTGATGGAGCGCAAAATTCTGGCACGAGCTCAGAACCGGTACGGTCCAAATCGTG
>JBGSVX010000260.1:0-4845 GCA_041752795.1 Terrimicrobiaceae bacterium | reverse complement strand
CGAAGCCGGGCTCAAGCTCGAGTCGCAGATGATCATTCTTTCCACCGCAGTGAGCGGAGCACCTTTCCTCGGATTGTTGGGAACAGTTTGGGGCGTGATGGATGCCTTCAGCGGAATTGCCCGTGCTGGAAATGCCAATCTTGCAGCCATGGCTCCCGGTGTCAGTGGGGCCTTGGTCACCACCGTCCTCGGTCTTCTCGTCGCCATTCCCGCCATGTTCGGCTACAATTTTCTGGTTGTGAGTGTTCGCTCAACCCTCGTGCAGGCAGAAAATTTTGCGGCCGAACTGGCGTCAGAAATGGAGCACCGCTACGTCGAACACGGGCATCAAACCGGGAACTGATATCATGCGCCGCTTCACATCCCGAACATCCCTGAGCACTCTGGCGGAGTTAAATATCACCCCGCTTCTCGATTTGGCTTTTGTGCTCCTGATCATTTTTATGATCACCACCCCACTCATCGAGAACCGGGTGGACTTGGTCGTTCCCACAAGCTCCACCGCTCAGCCCCCGGTGAATCCGACGGAAGTTAAAACCATCGAAATCAGCCGCTCGGGAGATATTCGCATGGATAATCAGGCTCTCGGACCCGCTGATCTGGAAGCCGTTCTTGCATCTGCCAAAGCGGGCGATTCACAAATCGCCGTGGTTGTGCGCCCGGACAAAGAACTGCCAATTCAGAAATTTATCGGAGTGATGGATATCCTCAAAAAAGTTGGCATTGGAAAAGTTGGTGTGATGACCCGGCCGGAGGAGAAGACCGCTTTGCCTTGAGAAATTCTTGAATCCCTGCACATGGTGGCACGCATGAAGATCTTTTTTGCAGTGATTGCCATGGCTTTGGGGTTGTCCTCCGCCTCCGCCGAAATTCGCGGGGCTTGGATCGCCACCGTTCACAATATCAATTTCCCAACAAAAATGGGATTGGACGTGCCCACACAGAAAGCGCAGATCATCCGCCTCTTGGATGCTGCAAAAAATGTGGGTCTGAACACCGTGTTTTTTCAAGTCCGTCCGGAGAGTGATGCGCTTTACATTTCCCGATTGGAGCCATGGAGCCGCTTTCTATCCGGCACTCAGGGGCGGGATCCCGGGTTTGATCCTCTGGCGTTCTGCATTGCAGAAGCCCGCAAGCGGGGCATTGTCGTTCATGCTTGGCTGAACCCTTATCGTGCCGCAGCCAATGTCTCTTTTCCAAGGGCAGCAAATCACATCAGCCGCCGGTTCCCCCAATACGCTTACAAAGTCGGAAGTGTTCTCTGGATGGATCCCGGCGCGCGTCCGGTCCAAGATCACATTGTCGCTGTCGTTCAGGATTTGATTTCCCGCTACGATCTGGCCGGCATTCATTTTGATGATTATTTTTATCCGTATCCCACGCCGACTGGTGGGCTCCCGGTTTTTCCAGATGACAAAACCTATGCCTCCTACCGGTCAACTGGTGGAAGTCTTGGCAAGGCCGATTGGCGTCGTGAAAATGTCAACATGCTCATGCGGCGGGTTCATCGGGTCGTGCATCAAAGCCGTCCGGGAGCCCTCTTTGGGGTTAGTCCCTTCGGGATTTTTCAGCCTGGAATTCCTGCCGGAACAAAAGCCGGCGTGAGCCAATACGATCAGTTGTTCTGCGACTCGGTCCGCTGGATGCGTGAGGGATCAGTCGATTATCTAGCGCCGCAACTTTACTGGAAAGAGGGGGGGGCTCAGAGTTTTTCGCTCCTGCTGAAATGGTGGCGTAGTCCGGAAACCAATCCGCGTGGAGTTCTGGTGATTCCTGGAATTGCCGTGGATCGGATATCTTCCCATGGGTGGCCCTCCAGTGAAATTGGCACCCAGCTTCGCATCGAACGCACCACTCAGCCCCGGGGGCAGGGTGGTTTCATCCTTTGGAACATCAAAGCCATCCGCGACAATGTCGAGGGGGTCAACAGCATGCTTTGATTTTTTATTAATCATGGCCACCATCCTTATTCCCGCGCGCTGGGGCTCGACCCGCTTTCCTGGAAAACCTCTCGCTCTCATTGCCGGCAAACCACTCATTCAACGCGTGTGGGAACGCTGTCAGAAATCCCGGTTGGCCACGCAGGTGATTGTTGCCACCGATGACATGCGCATTGCTGAGGCTGCCTTCGGATTTGGCGCGGAAGTGGCACTAACGAAGCCAAATCACCCCAGTGGAACAGATCGTGTGGCCGAGGTCTCCGCCCACCTCCGCGGCGAACGGGTCATCGTCAATGTCCAAGGAGATGAACCCTTCGTGGATCCCAAGTTGATTGATCGCCTGATTTTGCTGTTTCAAAAATATCCGCGGCTCCAAATGGCCACAGCAGCCAGCCCGATTCTCAATGCAGAAGAATTCGCGGATCCCAATATCGTGAAGGTTGTTCTCTCGCCGGAAGGTCAGGCTCTCTACTTCTCAAGAAGCCCGATTCCCAAAGATCGGGACGCCGGAAGTTTTCAAGCAGCTCTCAGACATCAGGGCATTTATGCCTACTCAAAAAAATTTCTGCTGGAGTTTGTGAAATGGAAACCAACCCCGCTTGAGCGTCTGGAAAAATTGGAACAGCTCCGGGCGCTCGAACATCACGCGGTCATTCAGGTCATCAAAACCCGGCACTCCGCCCAAGGCGTGGACACGCCCGAACAGGCGGAATTCGCCGCAAAATCAGCCCTCCGCCCCACACGCCTCGCAGTTTCCAAAAAACTCAAGCGAGTGGGATAGCTGATGGAATCCGTATTTCGTGGCCAACGTTTTTTCAAACGAAGCCAGCGGGCATGGCTCGGAGATCAAAACAACCTTTCCGTAGTTTGTGCAAACGATGTGGTCGTAATGACGGTTGGGGTCATGGAGTTCGTAAAAACTGCAGGCCCTTTGGAGATTGATTTTTTGAACAAGGCCGAGTTTTTCTAGCAGGGTGACCATTCGAAAAACGGTGGCGTAGTCGGGGCCGGATTTGCCAGCGCGGGATTTGTCGCGGATTTCTTCGAGTGATACCGGCCGATCCGAAGAAAAGAAGACTTCAAGGATTTTGCGGCGTCCGAGCGTGATGCGAAGGCCTTCGGTGCGCAGACGTTCCAGGATGGAGTCCACCGAAAAGTCCGTGAGATCGGTGGAATGGGAGTGCGTGCAGGATTTGGGTCCAGCTTTTGGCGGGCGGCGAGGGGATCCGGACTTTCGCATGGTTCCTGGGTTGTGCCCTGATGGAATCAAGCGGTGCGACCACAGCAGCTCTTAAATTTTTTTCCGCTGCCGCACGGGCAGGGGTCGTTTCGTCCAGTCCGTGGAAGTTCGCGCTTGGGCATCTCCATCTTCAACGCATCCTGCATCGGTGTGTTGGGGACACTTTTTGGTGATGGGTTTTCCGGGGCATTTCCTCCCCCGGTGTTCAGAGTCATTCCACCTAACATCTGCTCGAACGCTGCCAAATTGGTTGTGCTTCGGAAGAGATTGTTAAGCACTTCAAATTTGATGGTATCCATCAGTTCGCTGAACATCGCAAATGCTTCGTTTTTGTATTCGACCAAGGGGTCTTTTTGCGCAAAAGCGCGCAGGTAAACCGCCTCCCGGAGTCCGTCCATGGCGTAGAGATGTTCCTGCCAGAGGCGATCCACAGCGTTGAGAATCACATAGCGCTCCAGTCCCCTCAGGGCTTCGGCATGTTCCATGGAGGCCTTGCGCTCATAGGCTTCGCGAATGATCCCCACCAGATAGGCTGAGACCTCTTGGGAGGACTTTTCTGTGAGTCCTGCTTTCTCGGCAGAGAGCCCGAGAGGGAATGTCGTATTCAGCCAGTTCAGAAGGCCAGCGCGATCCGGCTCCTCACCGTCCACATCCAGAAACTCCGCCACCTTTTTGGGGATGGCTTCGTCAATAACTTCAAAAATCAGTGTCCGTGGAGTTTCGCTATCGATGACTTCCTGACGGTATCCATAAACGACCTCGCGTTGTTGGTTCATCACATCATCGAACTCCAGAGTCCGGCGACGCATCATGTAATTCCGCTGCTCGACCCGCTTCTGGGCGGTTTCCACGGACTTGTTGAGCCAGGGGTGTTCGAGCTCTTCGCCCTCCTCAAGCCCGAAGGTCTCCATGATTTTGGTCATGCGGTCAGCTGCGCCGAAATTGCGCATGAGATCATCTTCAAAGCTGACGTAGAAGCGGGATAGCCCGGGGTCGCCCTGACGTGCGCAGCGGCCGCGGAGCTGACGGTCGATGCGGCGGCTTTCGTGACGCTCCGTGCCGATCACATAGAGTCCGCCGAGGTCGGCGACGCCTTCTCCCAATTTGATGTCCGTGCCGCGACCGGCCATGTTGGTCGAAATGGTGACCGCGCCCTTCCATCCAGCACGTGCCACAATTTCAGCTTCCTGCATGTGGTATTTGGCATTCAAAACACTATGAGGAATTTTTTCCCGCTTCAACATGCGTGCCAGCAACTCGCTGGATTCCACGCTCGCGGTGCCAACAAGAACCGGCTGACCTTTCGCATAGGCCGCTTTGATTGCGTCAATCGCGGCATTGTATTTCTCGCGCCGGGTTTTGAAAATGCGGTCATTTTCATCAACGCGTTTGACTGGTCGGTTGGTGGGAATGACATTGAGCTCAAGGCGATAAATGTCGTGGAATTCATTGGCCTCGGTCTCGGCCGTGCCGGTCATTCCGCCCAATTTCTCGTAGAGACGGAAATAATTTTGAATGGTGATCGTGGCGAGGGTCTGGGTTTCGCGGTCGATTTGAACCCCTTCTTTTGCTTCCACGGCCTGATGCAGCCCGTCGCTCCAACGGCGTCCCGGCATTTTTCGGCCCGTGAAGGTATCAACGATCATCACCTTGTTTTCTTCAACA
>JBGSVX010000259.1:0-2514 GCA_041752795.1 Terrimicrobiaceae bacterium | reverse complement strand
GGTCCATTCACGCATTTTTGTCGGGAATAAAGACTACGACATCTCCGACCTTCGCGTGCATCTGGAGGGACAATCCCGCGAAGCCATGGGTTTGCTCGAAGCCCTGGCCCTCCTTTTGGAATACCCCCGGACCCTGATGCTCAATCGGGCCCGTGGCATCCCGGATGAGGTGACTCATGAAACGCTCCGGGATCTGGAGCGTTGGATGCTGGCATTTGAAAATCGGCATGGCCATGCCGGATTCCAACAGGCGTTGTGGCTGCGTCACCACTTCCAGGGAAATCTGTTTTCTCTCGGGCGCTTGCAATTCCAACCCGGAACGGCACACCTGCCCTACCGTCTTTATCGGCATGCCAGTGCGGGAAGGCTTGCAGCCGTTGCCGAAGATGGCCTCTGGTGCGACGAGCAGGACCATCCTCAAGCGACCGGAGGCAAATGGCAGACCCGCTTTGGCGAGTCAGAATCGGCTTTCCACGGTCACGCAGTGAATGTTTTTCGCGGCAGCCTCCGTCCCTATGAGGTGGAGTTTTTCAAATCGGACTGGCACCTGATCATGAGTCGGGGCGAACCCGTGCTCCATGTGCATATTCCCGAGGGGGGAGGCTTGAACCCCGCTGCATGCGGGGAATCCATCAACAGCGCATGGGACTTTTTTGACCGGCATTTTTCAGAAATTTCCTTTCGCGGAATGATGTGCTGCTCCTGGCTTCTGGACCCCCGCTTAACCGGAATGCGGATCCTCGACAGGAATTCCAACATTGCACGCTTCGCAGCGCGATTTCACTGCCTGCCGGTCCCCGGAGCGACAGACAGGCAGTTCCTTGAGCGCGTCTTTTCGCTCCATGAAAAACCCTCTTCGCCCCTGCCACGGGATAATTCGCTTCGCAGAATGATCGCGCCCCATCTCGAAAAAGGAGGGATCTTGCACTTGACAGGCGGACTTTTGCCACGGGCTTTCCGCTCAAACCCCGGCGTGGTGGAGGTACGGGAACGCTGCACTTTCAAGGCCTGTATTCCGATGCCGCTCCAAATCGTTGTGGATGACCTGGGGTGGTGGTGTGGCCGGGATGGTTACCTCGACAACGAACCCTGCCGCACGGGAATTTCACGCAATCATTGCTACGAAGATTACACTGCCGCGGTCCGGTTGGGGAAAGAGCTCGGGATGAGGCCCCTGTTTGCGACGGTTCTTGGGGAATGGGATTCGCGGGGGCGGGTGGAAAAGCTCTTCGACCTTCCATGGCTCGCACCCCATTTTGCTCAATTGAAAAAAGCCGCTTTGCCCCGCGAGCGTGTGGCCTCATTGCTCAGGGATTCCGTGGATTCCATCGAAATCGGACTCCACGGGATCCGTCATGAATATTGGGTGGACGGAAAAATATCCCGTTCGGAATGGCACGACACCGAAGGTCATCCAAGGCCTTTGACCTCATGGAAGCGCCATCTCGATCTCTTCTTCTCCTTGATGGAAGAATTCAATTTCGGGCAGTTCCCGCGATCCTTCGTGCCTCCCGCCAATCGACACCACTTCGCCCGCAAGGAACAAAATTTTGCGGCAATTTTGTCTCAATACGGGATTTCGACCGTTTTCGCAGAGATCGAAAAATTTGTCAGGACCCGTGAGCCCTCACACCGCTGGTTTGGTTTTGACGGATCGACCATGACCATCGAACGCTCTCACGACCCATTCAGCTGGGATGTGCTCAACCCCGAACCAACCAGTATCCCCCCTGTCCCGGTGTGCTCGATGCATTGGCCAAATTTGCTCCATCCCGATCCGGAGAGGAATTTTGAAGTCATTGATCGCTGGGTCGCGTTATTGAAACGCGAAGACCTCCGGTGGGAACGCATGCTTTCCCGGAATACAGAGGAGTTTTCCATGCAGTTGGCGCATCATGAAACAACCCCGCTTGAGGCCAATGCCGGGAAGCTGTCCGTTGATGCGTCCGCGTTCTTTCAGTTTCCCTGGATGGCCAATGTTTCCAAAACAATCCTCCGCGTCCGGGTGGAATCAGAAAACCCGATTCACACAGAAGCAACCGATCCCCGGATCGCTCTGTCAACCATTCACGAAGGCGATGGTTGCATTCTGTACGAGCTGGAAATCAAACTCGACCGGGACCGGCCCCTTGCCTGTTTTCCGATTTGCCCGAAGCCGTGAAGGAGTAATGGCTATTAACTCCGGGTGATTTGCAGGCCGATGTCTGACACGGAAAAGTTTACAAAGCGGGCGGAAGCATTCGGGGGATTGTCTTCAAGATCCTTTTGGAGACGGCGGGCGGCTTCCTCATCCTTGGCCAGGAAAAGGGCGTAGCCTCCACCTCCCGCTCCGAGCAATTTTCCACCGGCGAGATAATCCTCCGCCCGGGAAAATATCGATTCAATGGCAGGCGGGTTGGTGCCGGCATCCAGCATGCAGTTGAGTTGCCAGCTTTTTGAGACGCACCGGGCGAGGAGCTCCTGGTCTCCATGGAGCAACGCCTCAAACGTGGCATCTGCATTCCGGCGGATCTC
>JBGSVX010000258.1:0-3025 GCA_041752795.1 Terrimicrobiaceae bacterium | reverse complement strand
TTGTCGGGGATTTTGTCTCGGCAAAATTTCAAGGATTTCTCCTCACCATTTCGTGGGCGGCGATTGCGGGCTTCTCCTTGATTGCGGGTTTTGGTCTGCGCGAAAGAACATATCGCCTGATGGGTTTGGGCATCTTTTGTTTTGCGATTGGACGGGTCTTTGCAGTGGATGTCTGGGAGTTGGAAACGATTTATCGCATTTTGAGTTTCCTTGTGCTCGGAGTAATTCTGGTTTCGGCAGGGTTTCTGTATAACCGATTTGCCGAATCCCTGAGGAAGTGGATGTGATATGAACATGCTCATTGTGGAAGATGATCCAGGGATTGCGGATGTGCTGGAATACACCCTGCAACAGGCCGGCCATGTTGTTAGAAAAACTTCCTCAGGACGCGAGGCGATCCTCATGGCACCACAAGCTGAATTTGTTGTCCTGGATATTGGCCTCCCGGATCTTGATGGGTTCGATGTTTGCCGGGAAATTCGCCGCACTTCAAATGTCCCGCTTCTTTTTTTGACCTCCCGGTCGGAGGAAATTGACCGCGTTGTTGGATTGGAACTCGGGGCAGATGATTATCTGGCAAAACCTTTCAGCTCGAGAGAACTCATTGCCCGCATCAAGGCCATCGCAAGGCGAACGGGTCAGGCACCCGCCGAACATGGTTTGTCTTTGGACCGGACGATGTTTTCCGCCCACATTTCGGGTCAGGTGCTGGACCTCTCACGCACCGAATTTGATTTGCTGGCCTGTCTTTCCTCCCAGCCCGGACGCGTGTTTTCCCGCGAACAAATTCTGGATGCGGCCTGGCCGGACGGTGGTTGTGTGACTGACCGGACCGTTGATGCCCATATCAAAAGCTTGAGAAAGAAAATGGCTCCCCACGATTGTATTGAGACCGTGCGAGGGGTCGGGTATCGGTTCAAAGCCACGTGATGGATCCCCAACCGCTCTCCGACAAGCCCCCCGGCCGCTGGGTTTCGCTGATCCAACAAACGATCTCCTTCCTTGCACCACCGCTTCATAGCCTGCATTGGAAAATCTTTGCGCTGTGTCTTGCCGCGATATTTCTGCCTGGAGTTTATTTTGCATGGAAGGTGGGGCAGGGGATTGAGCGAAGCCATCTTCGCTCCACGGAACAGGGCATGATTGATACGGCCTTGGTTGTTGTCGAGGCATGGCCTGAGGCCCCGAAGGCAAAGATGCCTGTCGCGCGGGAAACCCTCCGCCTGGTTTTTCAAGACTCCACAGCAAACTTGCGGGTCGTGATGTTATCCCCGGAGGGGGCTGTCCTTCATGACACCGAGGGAAACTACTATCCTGGGGAAAACCGGTCTGCGGACCGGGATGTTCGCAAGGCAATGACCGGTGAATATGGTGCCCGGTGGGAACGGGATGCCTATCGCCGAATTGTCATTTTGTTCGCCACCGTGCCAGTCATAAAAAATGGGACCATGGTCGGGATGGTGAGTGTGATTAAAACCACCGCCGACGTGCGCAAATCGGTCATTCGTTCACTTAAGGACCTCGTCATTCCTGCGGTCCTGGCCCTTCTTCTGGCTTCCCTTGTGTCCTTCGCACTTTCAACATACCTCACCGGAATCTTAAAAAATCTGGCATCCCGGGCAGAACGCGTGGCTGCCGGTGAGCCCGGTGTTCGCCTTGAAACATGGTCCAAGAGTGAACTTGGAACGCTCTCACGGGCTCTCGAAAAAATGAGGAAAAAACTGGAGGGAAAAACGTATGTCGAAAATATGGCCCTCACGCTTTCCCATGAAATCAAAACCCCGATTGCTGCAATCCGAGGCGCAGCGGAAATTTTGGGTCAGGCTGGCGAACCAGACGTAAAAGCCAAATTTCTTGGCAACATCCTAGCAGAGTCAGACCGCCTCGCCGCCATCGTGACCAATTTTCTCGCGCTCTCCCGGATTGAAAACATGCCCGCCGATCCCTCCGCGAAAACTTCCCTCCCGGACGTGGCATCACAGGTGGCCAATGCCTTCCTTTCCCGCTCAGGCTCCGTCACCTTCGAAACCAACCTTTCCAAAGATCCCTCCGTGGTGGGTATGCCGGCCGATCAACTTCAGCGAATGATGGAGGCCATTTTGGAAAATGCATTTCAATTCACTCCGCCTGGCGGAACCGTAAGATTTTCGACCACGCCCACAGGATTTTCCGTCTCAGATGGAGGCCCAGGCATCCCTGCCGACCTTCAGCAGAAAGTCTTTGACCGCTTTTTCACCACTGTGAACCCTCTGACCGGACGACGCGGAACCGGCCTCGGACTCTCCATCGTCAAATCCCTCGCCGATCGTTACAAAGCCCGCATCCACTTGACATGCGATCCTGAAGGGGCGGGCACAACGGTCACCATCGAATTTCCGTCTATTACCTGAAATTCTTTTAATGGAAACCCTGGCCGTTTTCGTTTCGCGAAATCTACGTAAAACCAGGGGGAACAGTCGTCCCGGCCGTTTATGGAAGGTGTAGCCAAGGCACTCAGCTACCGTGTTTTCCTCCATCGCGCAAAATGTCACACACGGGAAGCTCCAACCCCACAGTTGGTAGGATGGGATCGCCGAGCAGTTCGTGAGTTCCACACGTTTGGGCGTCAAAATGGCATCACCTGCAAGGATAACGCAGATGGGGTAGCTATCAGCCCTTGGAAGGTGTCCGGAATTTACAGCGAGGGTAAAATCACAACCATGAACCTGACCAGCGACAACCCAACCAAAAACCCGAATGTCGGAATTGGCGAACCAAAGACCATCACCTTGCGAGGCAGTCTGAGGAAATAGATGAAAAGGGAAAAAAAGT
Source organism: Terrimicrobiaceae bacterium (assembly GCA_041752795.1). Taxonomy (GTDB): domain Bacteria; phylum Verrucomicrobiota; class Verrucomicrobiia; order Chthoniobacterales; family Terrimicrobiaceae; genus JAJTZA01. Next base: position 214 of record JBGSVX010000258.1, on the reverse strand, counting down.
AACGGGCGGTCCACCGGAAGTGCCACCTAACCCAAGTTCCGCAGATAAAAAAGTTGATTTGTTGATTTGCAGACACTTACGAATAAAATCAGACGATTTTCTCCACTACATTTTGCACAAGTTTGGAACCTTTCGGCAGGCGAAGGCCGAGATGAGCGAGTAAAAGAGCCACGTCGGGGTCGGGCTTGCCGACGGTACGCAGACGCAAGGTGAG
>JBGSVX010000257.1:0-3585 GCA_041752795.1 Terrimicrobiaceae bacterium | reverse complement strand
GGAAATCGACCCTTTTAAATCAACTCGGGGGACTGGACATCCCGACTTCTGGAACATTGAGTTATCAGGGCCGGGATCTCACGCATGCGGATGAAAAAACGCTGACCACCTTCCGCCGGGATTCGGTCGGATTTGTCTTTCAGTTTTACAATTTGATTCCGAGCCTGACGGCCCGGGAAAATGTGGCGTTGATCACGGAGATTGCGCCTGCCCCCATGACTCCCGAAGAGGCGCTGGCACTTGTGGAGTTGGGTGACCGCATGGATCATTTTCCATCTCAGATGTCCGGCGGACAACAACAACGTGTTGCCATTGCGCGGGCCATTGCAAAACGGCCTGAGGTTCTTCTATGCGACGAGCCCACCGGCGCGCTGGATGTGAAAACCGGCATCACCGTTCTTCAGGCCATTGAAAAAGTGAATCGCGACCTTGGTACGCTCACCGTGATCATCACGCACAATGCGGTGATGGCCGAAATGGCAGATCGTGTGATTCATCTCTCGGATGGAAAAATTTCCCGCATTGACCGAAACCCGGTCCGTCGGGAAGTGAGCACCCTGCAATGGTGAAAGCACTTGATTTAAAGCTCCTCCGGGATGTCGGAAAAATGAAGGGGCAGATGCTGGCCGTGGGTCTGGTCATGGCCTGTGGGTTGGCCATGATGATTATGGCGCGCAGCCTCATTCATTCGCTCGAAGTCACAAGGGCCGCGTATTATGAAGATCATCGGTTTGCGGAGGTGTTCTGCGATTTGAAGCGCGCACCGAATGCGCTGCGGGCTCGGCTCTCCGAAATCCCTGGCGTGGCCGCCGTGGAGACCCGCGTGCAAGGGTCCCTGCGAATCGATTTGCCGGGAATGTCTGAACCTGTGGACGGAACGATTGTTTCAATCCCGACGGACCGCCCTATGAATCTGAACCTGCTCTATCTCCGCACCGGGAGATTTCCAGAGCCGGGCCGTGCAGAGGAGGTCATCGTGAGTGAGGCTTTTGCCAAGGCTCATGGATTCCAGCCGGGAGATCATTTGGACGTGCTACTGCGAGGAGCCCGCGAGCGCCTCAAAATTGTCGGAGTTGCCCTTTCTCCAGAATACGTTTTTGAGGCACGACCCGGTGAGGCACTTCCAGATAACAAACGGTTCGGGGTTTTCTGGATGAATGAAAGAGACCTCGCCACTGCGTATGATCTGGATGGAGCCTTTAATAATGTCGTTCTGGATGTGGCACCCGGCGCCGATCCCGCCGCCGTGATGGCGGAATTGGACCGCATCCTTCAGCCCTACGGGGGATTGATTTCCTACAGCAGGAAGGACCACTCCTCGGCAAAACAATTGGATGACGAAATTGAAATCCTCAGCGGCATGTCGGTCGCATTCCCTCTGGTGTTTCTCAGCATTGCAACCTTCATGACCAGTGCCGTTCTTGCGCGTGTGATCCGGCTTCAGAGGGAACAAATCGCACAACTCAAAGCCTTCGGCTATTCCTCGCGTCAAGTCGGTGCCCACTACCTCAAGTTTTCGTTGGTCATCGTCAGCATCGGCATCGCCTTCGGAGCCATCGCTGGTACATGGCTCGGCTCGAATGTTGTGACCCTCTACCACAAGTTTTTTCAGTTTCCTTCGCTCACTTTTCACCCCGACTACCCGGCGATCCTCATGGCTTTTGTGATCAGTTCCCTCGCATCCATGGTGGGAGTCATCGGAGCCGTGCGGCAGGCAGTCAGACTGCCGCCAGCAGAGGCCATGCGACCTGAACCTCCTGCTGACTTTGAGCCCTCGGTCCTGGAGCGCATTGGGATTCAAAAATTGTTTGGACCTTCGATGCGCATGGCACTCCGAAACCTTGAACGCAAACCATGGCAGGCGGCCTTCACGGCCATGGGACTGGCCCTTGCTGTTGGAATCCCTGTGGTGCCGGGAGCCATGCGCGACGGCATCGAGTTTCTCCTCGATTTCCAGTGGACCCTCGCCCAAAGGCAGGACGTCACGGTCAGCCTCATTGAACCAACCTCGGCCTCGGGTTTTGCGGATTTGCGATCATTACCCGGAGTGATTCACGCCGAGCCATTCCGGGGAGTTCCCGCACGGTTCCGTCACGGCCACCTCTCCCACCGCCTCGCGGTCACAGGCGTACCGCCGGGCACAATCCTGAACCGGGCTTTGGATGAAAATGGGAAGCCCCTGCCGGTTCCTCCCGATGGCATGCTGATTTCCCACAAGCTCGCTGAAATGCTGGATATCAAAGCCGGGGACTCCGTGCTTGTTGAAGTTCAGGAAGGACGCCGCCCGCAGGCCATGGTTCCAGTTTATGGGTTGATCACTGACTACGCCGGGCTCTCGGCATATATGGACATTGATGCCCTCCGCAGACTCATGCGCGAGGGCCCGACCGTGAGCGGTGCGCACCTCTCGGTGGATGCAAACCAGTGGGAGGCCTTTTTATCAGAGGTCAAAGAAGTCCCTCGCATTGCCACGGTGAGCATCACGCGGGCATTAAAAGAAAGTTTTCGAAAAACCACCGCAGAATCGATCAACCTCATCCAAGGAATCTATTTTATGTTTTCGGTGATTGTGGCTTTCGGGGTCGTTTATAATAGTGCACGCATTGCGCTCTCGGAACGAAGCCGCGATCTTGCAACTCTGCGCGTCGTGGGCTTCACCACACGGGAAGTCGCCGGCGTTTTAATTGGGGAACTTGTTATGCTCACGCTGGTGGCCATCCCCATCGGCCTCTGGATCGGAGGACGTCTGGCCAACCTCATCGTGCAAGCCGCCAGCACGGAAACGGTCCGACTCCCACTCATTCTCACCCACCAAACCTACGCGACCGCAGTGCTCATTGTCCTGCTCTCTGCTGGTTTTTCCTTTTACATTGTGAGCCGCCGCATTCAAAAACTTGATCTCCTCGAAGTCCTCAAAGCCCGGCAATAATGAAAGCAACACCACCAAAAAAATCCAAAGGCCTCGGCAAAAAAATTCTGTTTGTCGTCGTGGCCCTCGGGTTGCTGTCATGGATTGTGTCTGGACTCCTGCCCAAGCCGATTCCCGTGGATGTGGCAACCATTGCTCGCGGACCTCTCACGGTTTCTGTGCTGGAGGAGGGAAAAACGCGGATTCGAAACCGCTATGTGATTTCGCCCCCGGTGGCCGGTTACCTCCGACGTGTGCCGGTTCGTGCAGGAGATCCGGTCAAGGCCGGAGAAACTGTTCTGGCCGTGATTCAGGCCACGCCCTCGGATTTCCTTGATCCCCGCGCCCGCGCCCAGGCCATGGCGGCCGTGAACTCCGCAGAGGCCTCGGTGATGCAACGAAAGGAACAGGTTGATACCGCCTCCTCGGAATTGGAATTGGCCCGCAAGGAATTGGTCCGGGCCGAGCAACTGCGAAAAAAGGGCGCGATTTCGGCCCAGGAATTTGACACAACCGCCAACCGGGTGGACCGCTTGGAGAGCCAACTCGGATCGGCCCAGTTTTCCTACAAGGTGGGTCAGTTTGAATTGGAGCAGGCCAAAGCTGCACTGCTCCAGGGGACTGGCGAAGCCTCAGAAACCGGAGTCCCCATTGAAATCCGATCCCCGGTCTCAGGT
>JBGSVX010000256.1:0-2522 GCA_041752795.1 Terrimicrobiaceae bacterium | reverse complement strand
TTGTTGGGCGCGGGTGCGGTTCTTGTGTATTTTTTCAAATCCCTGAAAACGACCACCCGCATGGAAAATGGAATCATTTTCCTGCCCAATGGCCGTCAGATCGAAATTTCCAAAGTCCGGGCGGTCAGCCGCAAGCGCTGGGAAAACAAAGGGATCGCAGATCTCGCTTGGGAGCCTGAACCCGGAAAATTCGAAAAGTTCCTGCTCGATGATTACAAATACGTGGGCGCGGCCACGATCCTGGAAGAAGTCGAAAAAACGTTGGGAGTCGCTCCGGAAGCCCCCCAGGCAGACGCCTGATTTTTTATTTCCTGAAACCCTTTCCTTGCAAAAGGGCGCGGATGACCGCATGATTTCTGGTTCGTTTTATGAAGAAGACCTTATTGGATAAAGTGTGGGCTGCGCATGCGGTGAGAGAGTTGCCGAATGGATCGACTCAGCTCCTGATTGGCACGCACCTCATTCATGAGGTGACCAGCCCGCAAGCTTTTGGAATGCTCAAAGACCTCGGCTTGAAAGTGAAGTTTCCCAACCGGACTTTCGCCACAGTGGATCACATCGTGCCGACGGATGAGCGTCAGGAGCCATTCTCGGACCCCCTTGCTGATGAAATGATCAAGGCCCTTCGTAAAAATTGCGCGGAGGCGGGGGTCAAATTTTTTGATTTGCCCAGTGGTCAGCAAGGTATCGTGCACATTGTCGGTCCAGAGCAAGGGATCACGCAGCCGGGCACGACGATTGCCTGCGGGGATTCCCACACTTCGACTCATGGTGCCTTCGGAGCGATTGCTTTTGGCATCGGGACGAGTCAGGTCCGCGACGTGTTGGCCACTCAAACCATGGCCATTCGCAAACCCAAAGTTCGCCGCATCAACGTGGACGGGAAACTGGCCCCAGGTGTGTATTCCAAGGACGTCATTCTCCACATCATCCGCAAACTCGGTGTGAATGGGGGGCTCGGTTATGCCTACGAATACGGCGGATCGACGTTTGATGCCTTCACTCAGGAAGAGCGAATGACGGTTTGTAATATGTCCATCGAGGGAGGGGCTCGCGTGGGTTACGTGAACCCCGATCAGACCACGTTTGACTATCTCAAGGGTCGCCCTTACGCACCCCAGGGCGCGGCATGGGACGAAGCGGTTGTCCGCTGGGCGTCGTTTGCCACGGATCCCGGTGCGGCGTATGATGATGTCATCAATTTCCGCGCGGAGGACATCGCGCCGACAGTCACATGGGGCATCAACCCGGGTCAGGCCATCTTCATCAATGAGAATGTTCCTGTCCCCACCGAACTTCCTGAAAAAGATCGCGGCACGGCGGAAGAAGCTCTCGTCCACATGAAACTTCAAGGCGGCAAGCCAATCAAAGGCACACCCGTGGATGTGGTGTTTCTCGGCAGCTGCACAAATGCCCGCCTGAGCGACCTCACCGAAGTGGCCCGTCACCTCAAAGGCCGCAAGGTCAAGGCCGGCGTGAAAGCCATCGTGGTCCCCGGTTCCCAAGGCGTCGCAACTCTCGCAGAAAAAATGGGGCTTGCAGAAATTTTCCGTGAAGCCGGTTTTGACTGGCGTGGTGCCGGATGTTCGATGTGCCTTGGCATGAACCCCGATCAACTCGTCGGCGACCAACTCTGCGCCAGCTCCAGCAACCGCAATTTTAAAGGACGTCAGGGCAGCCCAACCGGACGCACCGTGCTCATGAGTCCGCTCATGGTCGCTGCGGCCGCAATCACGGGCGAAATCTCCGATGCCCGCGAGGTCTTTCACGTGAGTTAATTCCACTTCATTAAAAATCTTATGGCTCTTGAAAAAATCAACCAAATCACCGGACGCGGCGTTTATGTCCCCGGTGATGACACTGACACCGACCGCATCATTCCCGCGCGCTTCATGAAGTGCGTGACCTTTGATGGTCTTGGTGCCTATGCGTATTATGACGAACGCCGGGCGGAGGACGGCTCCGAAAAACCGCACCCACTGAATGACCCCCGTTTCGAGGGCGCAAAATTCCTGTTGTCCGGCTCCAACTTCGGTTGCGGAAGCTCGCGGGAACATGCTCCGCAGGCGCTCTACCGATTTGGCTTCCGTGCGGTGCTCGCCGAAAGCTTCGCAGAAATTTTCTTTGGAAATTCCACTACCCTCGGCATGCCCTGCGCGGTGATGTCCGGTCAGGACATTCGTGCCGTGGCTGCCCTCATCGAGGCCGACCCGCATGCGCTCCTCACCCTCGACCTCTTCGAAGGCAAACTTTCCGTGGCCGATGTGGACTTCCCCGCATCTCTCCCGGATCACGCCCGCGAAGCCCTCGTTTCCGGCAAATGGGACGCCATCGCCGACCTGCTCGAAGGCCTTCCCGACGTGGACCGCGTCGCCTCCGGCCTCGCGTATTTTCAGGGCCGATAAGGAGCCAATTCCGTTCGGGAATTGGTAGCGAATTGGGCGGTCCTGACAAGCAGGACCCTCCAAAGGAGCCCTGTTTTGCAGGGCACGCCCGCAACGCTTACACGTAGCGTCCCGGCG